>NZ_JBHVIV010000066.1:40095-51788 GCF_042799475.1 Kitasatospora sp. NPDC057692
ACCCCGCGGGGGGGGTTACCCCCCCCCCCCGCCCCAGCGGCCCCCCCCCCCCCCGGGGGCCCCCCCCCCCCCCCCGGGGCGCGGCCCCGCGGCCGTTGCGGCGTCCGCAGCGGCCTGAACGGGGTGAAGTGGCAACGGGAAACGGGGGTCGGGGTGTCCGGCCGCTGGCCGTCGGCTTCGCCCCGGTCCTAGCATGTGGGAGGGGGACGAGGGGGAGCGATGAGCGACGAACTGTTCAGGACGCTCGACCGGGCCGCCGGGCGGAGTACCGCCGAGCCGGGGCTGGACGCGCTGGTGGGCGGGTTGCTGACGCAGGTGGCGCGGGGGACCAGGGTGCTGCGGGCGGTGGCCCATCCGCTCGGGTTCTACTGCCTGCCGGTGCTGCGCGACGGCGCGCTCGGCGTCTGTGTGCACGTGTTCGATCCGGCGACCGCCGCCGGGCAGCGGGAGATCCACTGCCACAGCTGGGAGTTGAAGAGCAGCGTGCTCTACGGGCGGATCGGCAACCTGCGGATCGGGGTGTACGACGAGCCCGAACGGCCGAGCCACCGGGCCTACGAGGTGCACAGCGACGCCGCCTCCGGGGTGGACGAGCTGCGGCCGACCGCGCGGCTGGTGCGCTGGGAGCCGCTGGCCGAGCAGACCAGCGGGCGCGGCGAGACGTACACCCTGCGGGCGGGGGAGTTCCACGCCACGGTGCTGCCGGACGGCACGCCCACCGCCACCGTGGTGCTCGGCCGCACCGTGCCGGGGCCGGTGGACGTGGTGCTGGGGCCGGTGGACGGGGGCGGTCGGCGGGTGGTGCGGCGGCTCTGCGACGCGGACCGGACGGCCCGGATCGCCGGAGAGGCAGCCAGGAGGATCGGTGGACGACGGGGTGACGGCGGGCGAGGGTGACGGCGCGGGCGCCTTCGCGGCGGAGTGCCGAGTGGCGGTCGGCGCCGCCGAGGAGGCGGGCGCCCTGCTGCGCTCGCGCTTCCCCGGGGCCTTCCGGGTGGACGCCAAGGGCGCGGACGGCGATGTGGTCACCGAACTCGACCTGCTGGCCGAGGAACTGGTCACCCGCCGGATCGCCGAGCGCTTCCCCGCCGACCGGATCCGGGCCGAGGAGGGCGGCGACCGCGCCGGCGGGGCCGGTGCCCGCCGCACCTGGCTGGTGGACCCGCTGGACGGCAGCAACAACGTGGTGATCGGCCTGCCCGCCTACGTGGTCGGCATCGCGCTGTGCGTGGACGACGAGCCGGTGCTGGGCGTGGTGCACGATCCGGTGGTGGGCCGGACCTGGCGCGCGGTGCGCGGCGCCGGCGCGTACGGCCCGGCCGGGCGGCTGCGGGCCCCGGTGCGCCCGCCCGGTTCCGCCCGCCCGGTGCTCGGCTGGACCCAGGGCCACGGCGTACCGGCCGGCGACCCGGTGGTGCGGGCCCTCAAGGACGCTCTGGAGAGCGGGGCGCGCCGGGTGCTCCAGCTGTGGGCGCCGCTGCTCACCTGGTCGCTGCTGGCCGGCGGGCTGATCGACGGCTTCGTGGGCTACCGGGCGGAGGAGATCGACCTGCCGGCCGGCTGTCTGCTCGCCACCGAGGCCGGGATCGAGGTCCGCACGCCGGCCGGCGCCCCGTTCAGCGCCCGGATCGGCCGGCCGGACACGGCCCGCAGCTACGTCGCGGGCCGCCCGGAGGTGCTGCCGTACCTGCTCGATCTGGTGGCGCGGGCGGTACCCGGGTAGGTCAGACGGTCAGGGCGAGCGCCGCCGTCGCCAGCCCGACGCCGCCCAGCGCCAGCACCGCGCTGGTCGCGGCCACCCCGCCCAGCGGCACCCGCAGGCCCGCCGAGCGGCAGCGCTCGTACCAGAGCAGGGTGGCCAGCGAGGCCCAGGGGGTCACCAGCGGGCCGACGTTGGTGCCGATCAGCAGGGCCAGCAGCTGGGTGTGGTTGCCCTCCGGCACGGCGGCCTCGCCGGCCAGGTAGACGGGCAGGTTGTTGAGCAGGTTGGACAGGCCCGCGCCGACCGCCGAGGCGCGGAAGAGGCCGAGGGTGCCGCCGTCCGTGCCGATCGCGTCGGCCAGCAGCCGGTGCAGCCCGTGCGCGTCCACGGTCTGCACCACCAGGAACATGCCGGGCACCATCACCAGCAGCCGCCAGGGCACCAGCGAGGTCCGCAGCGCCTCCGGCCGGCGCACCGCGAAGGCCGCGACCACCACGGCCGCCGCCGCGCCCGAGGCCGCCCAGAGCGGGACGACCGCCGCCAGGCTGGCGGCCAGGAATCCGGTGCAGGCCAGCGCGCAGATCCGGAACAGCACCCGGTCCCCGGGCCGGTGCGCCTCCGGCGGCGTGTAGGCGGCCGCGCCGCGCCGGCCGCGCCGCCAGTAGAAGCCCCACAGACAGGCCATGGTGACCAGCAGCGCGGCCAGCTGCGGCGCCCACATGGCGCGGGCCAGGCCGGCGGGGGAGAGCGCGACCCGGTCGGCGGCCAGCAGGTTGGTGAGGTTGGAGACCGGCAGCAGCAGGCTCGCCGTGTTGGCCAGCCAGACGGTGGTCATCGCCAGCGGCAGCGGGGCGATGCCCACCCGGGAGGCCAGCGCCAGCATGACCGGGGTGAGCAGCACGGCGGTGGTGTCCAGGTTGAGCACCGTCGTGGTGAGCGCGGCGAAGCCGACGCAGAGCAGGAACAGCGCCGGGTAACTGCCCCGTCCGGCCCGCGCCACCCAGGCCGCGACCACGTCGAACACTCCGGCGGCGCTGGTGAGTTCGGCGAGTACGATGACCGATCCGAGGAAGGCCAGCAGCGGTGCGATCCGCTGGACGGACGCTCCGGCGGCGTCCGCCGGGAGGAGCCCGGTGGCGAGGAGGAGCAGGCCACAGGCGAGGAGTCCCGCCGCCAGCAGGTCCAGGGGGTGCAGCCGCTTGACGGCGGGCCAGTACGCGAACACGGACGTCAGGGTCGCACACGAGGCGTTGCCGGTCGAGGCCGCAAGCCGCACGGAGGGTCGGATTCCGTACCGGTGTTCGACCGGCGGTGACCGAAAACCACCCGGACCCGTTGCGGTGAAACAGGGTTGAGCCTCTCCGGATCGGTCATAAGCTCCTCCCATGGGGGCTCTTGACGCGACCCCGGGTGGCCCCGGGCCGATCGACTTCTTCATCAGCTACTCGCCGGCGGACGAACGCTGGGCGGCCTGGATCGCCTGGACCTTGGAGGAGGCCGGATACCGGGCCTTCCTCCAGGCCTGGGACTTCGTGCCCGGTACCAACTTCGTCGACTTCATGGACCGCGGCGTGACCGAGTCCGCCGCCGTCATCGCGCTGCTCTCGCGCAACTACGAGCGCTCGCGGTACGGGCGGATGGAGTGGCAGGCCGCGCTGCGCGCCGATCCGGACGCCCCCGAGCGGCGGCTGGTGACCGTCCGGATCGAGGACATCCCGGTCGACGGCCTGCTCGCCACCCTCACCTACATCGACCTCGTCGGCGTGGCCGAGCCCGCCCGCGCCCGCGAGCTGCTGCTCACCCGGGTCGCCCAGGCGATGGACGGCCGGGCCCGCCCCGAGCTGGTCCCCGGCTACCCGGGCAACGGAACCCCGGGCGGTCCCGGCGGCCCCGGCCCCGGCGGTTCCGGCGGCCCGCTCCAGGACCGCGGCGCCGTCCCCGCCCCGCGCCAGGTCGGCGGCACCGGCCGGGCCGGGCGCCGCCGCCCCTCCGTCCAGCCCGAGTACCCGCAGGCCGCCGGCCGCTCCGCCGGACGCGAGGCGGTCACCGTCCTGCACCTGGCCGGGCCCGCCTTCGGCAGCGGCCACGACCCGGTCGACCTGCAGGCCGCCATCTGGGGCGACCTCGTCGAACTCGCCGACGCCGGCGCCCCCGCGCCCGAACTCGTCGTCGTCACCGGCGACCTCACCGCCTCCGGCAGCCCCCGGGAGTGCGAGCAGGCGCTCACCTTCCTCACCGGGATGCGCGCCCTGCTCGGCCTCGAACCGCACCGGGTGGCCGTCCTGCCCGGCGGCCAGGACGTCAGCCAGGCCGCCTCCCGCGCCTACTTCGCCACCTGCGAGGCCGACGAACTGCGCCCCGCCCCGCCGTACTGGCCCAAGTGGCGGCACTACGCACGGCTGTTCCAGGAGTTCTACCAGGGCCTGGACACGGTCTTCGACAGCGCCCAGCCCTGGACGCTCTTCCCGGTGCCCGAACTCGGCACGGTCGTCGCCGCGCTCAACTCCTCGATGGCCTGGACCCACCGGCCCGAGGACCGCTACGGCTGGCTCGGCCCCGAGCAGGCCGCCTGGTTCGCGCAGGCGCTGCGCCCCTACGAGAACGACGGCTGGCTGCGGATCGGCGCCGTGCGCCACCCGGTCACCCCGGGCTCCGGCGTGCGCTCCGCCAACATCGCTCCCGCCCGGACCCCGCACGGCCCGGACACCGAGCCGCTGCGCGACGGCGACCGGTTCACCCGGCTCACCGCGCCCCGCCTCCACCTGCTGCTGCACGGGCCGGGCGACGGCCGCACCGCCCCGCGCGCCCTCACCACCTCGGCCGGCGAACTGCCGGTGTTCGCCGCCGCCGCCCCCGGCGCCCACCAACTGCTCCAGCTCACCCGCGAGGGCCTCACCCGCTGGCCCGCCCCCGGCGTCGAACGCCAGCGGCTCACCGCGCCCTGGCACCGCGCCGGCCGCGCCTTCCCGGCCCCCGCACCGGCCCCGCAGGCCGGACCGCCGCAGCTGGAGGAGGTGCGCGAGCCCGCCGACACCGACCACGAGGCCCGCGCGCTCGCCACCCCGGAGGAGGCCCTGCTGGCCCGGGTCGCCGAGGTCTGCCGCACCCGGCACCCCGGCGCCCAGATCCGGCCCGTCGCGGGCACCGCCACCCAGCTCTTCGTCACCTGGGCCGAATCCGGACTGGTCCGCCAGCAGCGGGTGGCCGCCTGCGTCGGCACCCCCACCGAGGAGGAGGTCGAGCGCTTCGCCGAATCGGTGCACGCCGACGGCGCCGCCCTGGACGCCGAACTCGTCCACGACGGTCCGCCGCCCTCGCGCGAACTGCGCGACCGGGCCCGCCGCCGGGGCGTGCGACTGCGCAGCTTCCTGGAGTTCCAGGGCCTGATCGACCTGCGCGGCCACGTCGCCGCCCAGACCGAGCGGCTGGCCACCGACAGCCAGTACCACCCCGGCCTCTACCTGCCGCAGCGCTACCGCGACACCGAGCGCCCCGGCGCCGAGGAGCGCGACGGCCTGGTCGAGGAACTGCTGCGGCTGCTCGACTCCGACCACGGCCGCTTCGTGCTGCTGCTCGGCGACTTCGGCCGCGGCAAGACCTTCGCGCTGCGCGAGCTCGCGCGCCGGCTGCCCGCCGAACTCCCGCACCTGTCCCCGCTGTTCATCGAGCTCAGCGCGCTCGACAAGGCGCACTCGCTGGACGGCCTGGTCGCCGCCCACCTCACCGAGCACGGCATCGACACCCTCGACCTGCGGGCCTTCCGCTACATGCTCCGCCAGGGCCGGGTGGTGCTGCTCTTCGACGGCTTCGACGAGCTCGTCAACCGGGTCAGCTACGAACGCGCCGCCGACCACCTCCAGGTGCTGCTCGACGCCGCCGTCGACAACGCCAAGATCGTCGTCACCAGCCGCACCCAGCACTTCAGCTCTCACGAGCAGGTGCTCACCGCGCTCGGCGAGCGGGTCGGCCTGCTCCCGCAGCGCCGGCTCATCGCCGTCCAGGACTTCACCCCGCACCAGATCCGCGGCTACCTCGGCAACCGCTACGGCGACCAGGAGGCCGCCGACCGCCGGATGCGCCTGCTGGAGGCCATCCCCGACCTGCTCGCGCTGTGCCGCAACCCCCGCCTGCTGAGCTTCGTCGCCGACCTCGACCACGACCGGCTGCGGGCCGTCGCCGGAGCCGGCCGGGCGCTCAGCGCCGCCGGCCTCTACCAGGAGGTCTTCACCGCCTGGCTGCGGTTCGAGGAGCAGCGCGGCCACGGCGGCCCCGGCGCCGCCCCCGGCCTGCACCTCGACCAGCTCTGGCAGGCCGTCACCCTGCTCGCGCTGCGGCTGTGGGAGAGCGGGCGCAGCTCCATCCCGCTCGACGAGATCGTCGACATCGCCGGCGTGCTCAACGGCCTCGCCGAGAACCGCTTGCCCACCCCGCAGGTCGCCCACGCCGTCGGCTCCGGCAGCCTGCTGGTCCGCTCCGACGAGGGCATGTTCCACTTCATCCACGGCTCGGTGGTGGAGTGGCTGGTCGCCCGGGCCGCCGCCGAGGCGCTGCTGCGCGGCGACGCCACCCTGCTCGGCCGCGGCCCGCTCAGCCGGCTCGCCGTCGAGTTCCTCTGCGACCTCGCCGACCACCAGGTCTGCCAGCGCTGGGCGCGCTCCGTCCTGGACGCCCCCGAGCCCGGCTCCGAGGCGGCCCGGCTCAACGCCGTCAAGGTCCTCGACCGGCTGCGGGTGCCCGCCCACACCGACCTGCGCGGCGCCACCCTGGCCGGTGAGGACCTCTCGCACCGCGACCTGTCCGGCGTCGACCTGTTCGGCGCGGACCTGCGCGGCGCCCGGCTGCTCGGCGCCAACCTCTCCGGCGCCGACCTGCGCGGCGCCCGCCTCGCCGGGGCCCGCCTGGACTCCGCCGACCTCTCCGGCGCCGACCTGCGCTTCGCCGACCTGCACGGCGCCCGGCTGATCCGCACCGACCTGCGCGGCGCCCGGCTGCGCGGCAGCCGCTGGCAGCGGGCCGCGCTGATCTCCGCCGTCACCGACGAGGAGGTGCTGGCCGCCCCCGAACTGCAGGCCGCCGCCATCGCCCCCGGCCTGCCCGTCGAGGCCGGCTTCAGCCCCTCCGAGGTCGGCGTCCCCTACGGCTTCGACGTGCGCTCCACCCGGCTGCCCGAACCCGTGGCCTTCAGCCGCGACGGCCATCTGCTCGCGGTCGGCTCCGAGGACGGCAGCGTGCTGGTCTGCGACGCCGTCACCGGCATCGCCCTGCGCACCCTCAAGGACCACATCGGCCGCGTCTACGTCGTCAAGTTCGCCGGGGGCGTGCTCGCCACCGGCAGCGCCGACGGCACCGTCCGGCTCTGGGACCCGGTCTCCGGCGAGTGCCGCCACCGCCTCGACGTCCACCCGGGCGGCGTCTGGCCGGTCTCGCTCGCCCCCGACGGCCGGATGGTCGCCACCGGCGACCTCAACGGCGTCGTCACCCTCTGGGACACCGCCACCGGCGAGCCGCTGCACCGCCTGCCCGGCCACGCCGCGCCCGTCTACACCGCCGTGTTCAACCCCGACGGCACCGTGATCGTCACCGGCGACCAGGGCGGCGGCGCCCGCCTGTGGTCCACCGTCAACGGCCGCCGGCTCGCCGTCCTCCCCGGCCACCGGGGCACCGTCTACCGCTCGGCGTTCAGCCCGGACGGCACCCTGGTGGCCACCGCCGACGGCGGGCCGGACGACGGCACCGGCGGCACCGTGCGGATCTGGGAGGTGGCCGGCCGCCGGCTGCGCCACAGCATGCCCGGCCACGCCGGGCGGATCTACACGCTGGCCTTCCACCCCGACGGCGACCTGCTCGCCAGCGGCGACACCGAAGGCCAGATCCGGTTCTGGAACCCCCTCGACGGCACCCCCGCAGGCCGGGCCGAGGACTCCACCGGCAAGATCTACCAGGTCACCTTCGACGAGGCGGGCACCCGGTTCGCGGCCAGCGACAGCGACGGCGGCGTCCGGGTCTGGCGGGTCGGCGCCCCCGAGAACGCGGCCGCCTCGGGCGCCGCCGGGCCGCGTGAGGTGGTGCCGCTGCGCCGGCAGCCGCCCGAGCACCGCGGCTCGGTCTGGGCCTGCCGGTTCCGGCCCGGCTCGGGACGCGGCGGCGCGGAGAGCGACCCGCTGCTGGTCACCGGCGGCAACGACGGCCGGGTGCGGCTCTGGGACCCGGCCAGCGGCCGCAGCCGCCAGCTGCTGCGCGGCCACGGCCGGCGGATCGGCTCGCTCACCTTCAGCGGCGACGGCAGCCTGCTCGCGGCCGGCGGCAACGACGGCGCGGTCCGGATCTGGGACCCGTCCACCGGCCGCCGGCTGCGCGAACTCTCGGGCCGCAGCAGCCGGTTGGTCTCCGCGGTGTTCAGCCCGGAGGAGTCGGTGCTGGCCACCGCCACCAACGACGGCGACCTGTGCCTGTGGAACGCCCGCACCGGCGAGTACCTGCGCGAGATGGACGTCGAGACCGAGCACGTCTGGGCGGAGGCGTTCAGCGCCGACGGCGTCCTGGTGGCCACCGCCAACGACGACGACACCGTCCGCATCTGGTACCGCCGCACCGGCGCCCACCTCACCACGCTGCGCGAGCACCGCGGCCGGGTCCGCTCCATCGCCTTCAGCCCGGACGGCCGGCAGCTGCTGACCGGCTGCGACGACACCACGGTGCGGATCTCCGACATCGCGAGCGGCCGGGTGGTGGCCGAACTCGACGGCCACACCGACCGGGTGTACGCCGTCGCCCCGTCCGTCCACAGCGACTGGCTGGCCAGCGCCTCCTGGGACGGCACCGCGCTGATCTGGGTAGACCGCGCCGTCCGCCACCGCCTCACCGGCCACGTCGGCCGGCTGTGGACGGCCGCCGCCCACCCGCACCGCCCGCTGCTCGCCACCGCCGGCGACGACCGGGTGGTCCGGATCTGGGACCCGCTGAGCGGCACCGAACTGGCCGGCCTGCGCGGCCACACCGGCCGGATCCTCGCCGTCACCTTCAGCCCGGACGGCTCACTGCTCGCCAGCGGCGGCGAGGACGGCACCGTCCGGCTCTGGCGGGTCCCCGTCGACGGCCGACCCACCGCCCTCGCCACCCTCCTCGGCGCCCCCGACGGCTGGGCGGCCCTGCTGCCCTCCGGCGCCTACAAGTGCGAGGGCGACGTGGCCGGCGAGTTCTGGCACGCCGTCGGCATGTGCCGCTTCGAGCCCGGCGAGCTCGACACCCACCTCCCCGGTGTCCACCGGCTGCCCCTGGAGGAGGAGTTGTAGGCACGGGGCGGGGCCCCGCCGTTCGCACACCGGCGGGGCCCCTGGGGGTGGTGCTGTCGAGTACTGCTACTGGTACTGGACGCTGAGGGTGGCGCCCGCGAAGTCCTGCTGGGCGGCGAGGCTGAAGAAGGCCCACCCGGCGGGCGGGTTGGTGATGGTCAGCGTCTCGCCGTTGCCGGCGTTGGTGGACTTGGCCTGGTAGGCGCCGGTGGTGGCCCAGGTGGAACCGCCGTAGTAGAGGTCGGCGTTGCCGGTGCCGCCGCTGCTGGTGATGGTCAGCGTCTTGACGCCGGCCGGCAGGTTGACGAAGTGGTAGCTGTAGTTGCCGGTGGTGGCGGCCAGGTTGTCACGGCGGCAGTTCTTGTCGAACTGACGGGTGTCGGGGATGGTGCAGACCGGGATGGTCGGGGTGACCGGGCCGGTGGGGGCCTCCGGGAGCGGGCCGCAGTCGTTGCTCGCGCAGGCGTCCAGCCAGGTGTTGAAGTCGGCGTCGTAGCGGGTGCCGATGTCCTGCTTCAGGAAGGCGCGGGCACCGTTCCAGTCGGCGGCGCGGTACTTGGTGAGCACGGTGTCGACGTCCGCGCGGTGCTTCTGGAGCATGTAGCGCACGGCCAGCCAGCCCCAGCGGTAGACGCGGTTGGTGTTGACCTCCGCGCTGGCGGTCTGGTCGTAGACGGTGTCGAACAGCTCGCTGAGCTTGTAGGCCTTGGTGGCGGCCAGGTCGATCGCCTTGTCGTTGCGCTCGTTGCGGTAGGCGGCCGAGATGTTCTCGGCGATGCCCTCGACCCACCAGGTGGTCGGGGTGAGCTCGCTGGCCGCGAAGTCGCCGCCCATGTTGTAGCGGCCGTCGAGGTAGTGGGTGTACTCGTGGTTGAGGTTCCAGATCGAGAACGTCGAGGTGTCCCACCAGACCTCATGGGCGATGAAGCGGGCCTGGTTGCCCGGCTTGCTCGGGTCGCCCTCCTCGTACATGCCGCCGTTGTCGACGTCGATGTCGTAGAAGGCCCAGGCGTACAGCTTGTAGTGGTACTCGTCGTTGAAGACGACGACCTCGAGGTTGGTGTTCACGTCCCCGGGGATGACGCCCTGGTCACCGATGATCTTGTGGAAGAAGGGGTTCTGGTTCACCAGGTTGGTGCAGGTGGAGGACAGCTGCCAGGGGGACATGTCCTGGGCCCGGATCTTCAGGTCCGGGTTGCAGGTGTACGTCGTCGGGAGGATCACCGGGATGAGGCGGGCGCCCAGGTCGCAGATGCCGTAGTCGGCGCAGTGACCCTTGTCGAACTGGCGGGTGGCCCAGCCCAGGTTCATGGTGATCGGGGCCGTCGGGCCGGTGTTCGGCCAGCGGGTGATCAGGTCCTTCAGGATCGGCCGGAGCCGGGGCTTGAGCTCGTCGACCTTCAGGGCGTAGCCGAGGAAGCGGCCGGTGTTGCTGACGAGGGTGTCGTGGTTCAGCACCGGCTCGTTGCGGGTGATGAAGCCGGCCCAGACGTCGACAATGGTGGGGTCGGCCCGGAGTGCGGCCTTCCAGCCGGTGGTGTCCTTCTTGTCCTCGAAGCCGTCCTTGACCATCGGGTCGAACCGCCGGACGGTGGCCTGGAGGCGCTCGGGCGCGGTGAGGCCGTCGTAGGTGGAGAGCAGCCACTTGTAGACACCGGCGTACCGGCCGAGCGTCGAGGTCTGGTCGATGAACGTGGCCGTCTCGACGAGGAGCGCGGCGTTGGCGTTGGTGGTGTCCTTGCTGTGCGGGGAGGCGAAGAACGCGTCCAGCGCGCCGTTGGCCGCGGCGGTCAGCGTCGGGCCGTAGGCGCCGACCACGGCCGGGTAGTTCGACTGCACCCAGTAGGCGGCGCGCAGGAACAGCAGGAGCTGCCCGATGTGGGTGCTGTTGTCGCCCGGGTAGGCGGGCGAGTCGTCGCGCAGCGCGTTGGCGACGGTCACCAGGTTGGACTCGCGGAAGGCGGTCGCCGCGTTGTCCCCGGTGAGGTCGAACAGCGGGTAGGTGCACTCGACCTTCGGCAGATCCTTGAGCTTCTGGACCAGCGCGCTGCCCGTGGCGCTGATCAGCTCGGAGAGGTCGGTGGGACAGCTGTCTGCGGCGGCGGCCGAGAAGCCCTTGGCGGCCGAGGCAGGCGCGGCGGTCGGGGCGCCGAGTGAGCGCTCGTCCCGGTCGTTGTCGTCGGCGGAGAGCTTGAAGGGGTGCGTCCGTCGGATGTCGGGCTCGGGGAACGGGATCGACCGGGGCGCCGAAGAAGAGGTGGTGCCGGCGGCGGCAGGGGGGCCCGCGGGGGCCGGGGCGGCCTGGCTCTGCGGGGCGAAGAGGCCGATCGCGAGGAATAAGGCGGTGCCGAGCGCAGGGACTCTGCGTGCGGTGGCGGCGGACATGCGGAAGGAACGCATCTGTGGGGGCCTCCGGGCCGTCGGGGCCGTGTGTTTTGGGGCACACGGTCTTCGATGTGTGACATGTAAAATGGCACACGTCACACTCCGCTGGGAAGATCGCGGACCGGAGAATCGTTCGCCGCAACCGAAACGTTGTCAGTTCGCTTGCCGGGCAGGCTCCGAGAGGGTGTGCGCGGGCACGGGAAGGGCCCCGCCGGACGTGGCGGTTTCTAACGGTCCTCGCAACACCTGATGGCTTACGTGGTCGTCAGTAGATCACGCAGGCGCTCGGCTGGGGTTCTCCAGCCGAGCGTTTT
>NZ_JBHVIV010000067.1:0-49650 GCF_042799475.1 Kitasatospora sp. NPDC057692
TCGCGGTGGCGGTGGGTGTCGGGGAGGGCGACCCAGAGCTGGGCGCCGTGCAGGAGGGGGGCGTGCGGGCGGGGGGACTCCTCGGAGTGGGAGATGGCCCGGCCGGAGGTCATGAGTCCGAGTTCGCGGGGGCGGACGGTCTGCAGGTTGCCGAGGCTGTCGCGGTGCAGGACCTCCCCGGCGTGCAGCCAGCTGACCGTCTGCAGACCCATGTGCGGGTGCGGGGGTACCTGCATGCCCGGCTCGTCCGCGATGTCGTCCGGGCCGTAGTGGTCCACGAAGCACCACGCTCCCACCATCCGCCGGCCGAGGCTTGGCAGCAGCCGGCGCACCATCGTGCTCTCGCCGAGCTGCACCTGACGGGCCGGCAGCAGGTCGCGGACCGGGCCGGTGCCGGGCTCGCCCCCGCAGGTGGTCGGGGCGGGCTTGACGTCGAGGTTGCTCATGGGGCGGTCACCGCCGTGCGCGTCGGGCGGCCGGGCGGGCCCGGGAGAGCGCCGCCCCGGCCGGGGGTCGTCGAAACGATCCTCCACCAGCGCGGGGCGATCCTCCACCCGGAGCCGTCCGCCCGGGGCTCAGTGCCCGCAGGCCCACCAGGCGTCCGCGCTCGCGCCCTCGGCGAGGGTGCGCAGCTTGGCGACCGCCTCGGCCGGGTCCTCGGCGCCGTAGACGGCCGAGCCGGCGACGAAGACGTCCGCGCCGGCCTCGGCGCAGCGCTCGATGGTGCTCGCCGAGACGCCGCCGTCGACCTGGAGCCACAGCTCCAGCCCGTGCTTGGCGATCAGCTGCCGGGTCCGGCGGATCTTCGGCAGCATGATGTCCAGGAACGCCTGGCCGCCGAAGCCCGGCTCGACGGTCATGATCAGCAGCATGTCCAGCTCGGGCAGCAGGTCCTCGTAGGGCTCGATCGGCGTGGCCGGCTTGAGCGCCATCGAGGCGCGGGCGCCCTTGGCCCGGATCTCGCGGGCCAGCCGGACGGGCGCGGCGGCGGCCTCGACGTGGAACGTCACCGAGCCGGCGCCCGCCTCCACGTACTGGGGGGCCCAGCGGTCCGGGTCCTCGATCATGAGGTGGCAGTCGAGCGGAGTGCCGGTGGCCCGGGCCAGCGACTCGACGACCGGGACGCCGAGGGTCAGGTTGGGCACGAAGTGGTTGTCCATCACGTCGACGTGCAGCCAGTCCGAGCCCCGCACGGCCTCGGCCTCCTGGGCCAGCCGGGCGAAGTCCGCGGACAGGATGCTGGGGTTGATCTGCGCCATGGGGCCTGTTACCTCTTCTTGCCTTCGTGCCGTCTGCGAGGGATCGGGCGTGCGCGGGGCGCACCCCGGTCATCATCTCGTGCACCGTCGGCCGCGCGGCACCACCGAGACCTCCGCGTGACCGTCATCACACCCCGGTCAGGGTTATCGTGACCGGCGCCGTGGTCATCAGCCAGTACGACAACCTGCAATGAGTACACCCGTACGGCGCGACCGCCCCCTCCCCTGAGGAAGGTTCCCTCTTGGCCGATCTCGTCCACCCCGCCCGGGCCCTGTGGTGGCTCTTCGAGCCGGTGCACGCCGTCACCTACTTCACCCCCGAGAGCCTCGGCGCCTTCGAGGCGGTCGGCCTGCGCGGGGTCGCGCGCAGCTACTTCGCCGGCCGCGCCGCCCCGCTCGGCCCGGTGGACGCGACGCCGGTGATCGCGGCGTTCTTCAACTTCGCGCCCGCCCCGATCGAGCGCGCCCTGCCGGAGGTCTGGAAGCTCGCCGACCCGGAGACGGCGCTCGCCGCCCGGGCCTCCGGCGCCTCGGCGGCCCTGGCTCGGCTGCTGGAGCACGTCGACCGGGCGCAGGTCGAGCTGGCGACCGACCTCCTGGAGGACGCCGTCACCCGGCTGGACTGCGCCGGGCGGGTCCTGGCCGCCGCCAATGCCTCCCTCCCCCGCCCGTCCGACCTGTACGGCCGCCTCTGGCAGGCCGCCACCGTGATGCGCGAGCACCGCGGCGACGGCCACATCGCCGCCCTGGTCTCCGCGGGCCTCGACGGCTGCGAGGCGCTGGTCGTCCGCTGCGCCCTGGACGTGCGGCGCGAGGCGCTGCAGCCGATGCGCGGCTGGACGGACGCCGAGTGGGACGCTGCCGCGGCCCGGCTGGCCGAACGCGGCTGGCTCACCGAGCGCGGCACCATCACCGAGTGCGGCCGGATCCGCCACCACTCGCTGGAGGCGGCCACCGACCTCGCCGCCGCCCGGGTCTGGGAGAACCACCCGCGCGCCGAGCTGGACCGGCTCGCCGCCGCCCTCAAGCCGATCTCGGCCCTCTGTCGCACCGCCCTGCCCCCGATCAACCCCATCGGTCTCCCCGCGACCACCACGGCCTGACGCCCTGGGCCGGCCCCCGCCACCAGCCTCCCGGCGGGGCGGGCGGCCGGCTACTCCGCCCTCTCGGAGCGGAAGGCGAGGCGCTGCCCGGCGGTCCGCCCCCGGCTCTCCACCGGCAGCACCCCGGTCGCGCCCGCGAGCCCGAACGGCGGCATGTCGAAGTACACGCACTCGTAGGAGCCCTCCGGCACGACGTACGTCTCGTGCCAGAGCCCGACCAGCCCGCGCAGCCGGCCCTCCTTGAGCTTCCTGTTGGCGATCCTCCACACCCGGTGGTGGAAGGCGTCCGGCGCGCTCGCGTAGCGGTAGAGCTTCTCCTTGGAGTCCCAGTACTGGACGACGTAGTAGGTGCGCGGCGAGGCCGTCAGCAGGACCTTCCCGCGCAGGCCGCGCTCCGGCTCCCGCCCCAGGTCGCGGAGCATCCGGAACATCGCCAGCATCACCGGCACCCACTGGTGGACGGCCCAGAACCGGTTGATCCGCATCCCGATGAGCAGGACGACGGTGTCCCCGGTGGCGGCCGCGGTGGTGAAGCCCGGAGTCGGTTTCGCGAACACGTCTGCCCCCAGCCTGTCGGCGCTTCCGGCCTCCCGCCGCTACGGCTACTCGCGGGTAGAGGCCGATGTAAGCGGTGATTACATCAGGGCGGACGCGGCCGGTCAACCCTCCGCGCACGCGAAATCCCGTCCGCTCAGCGGGGATTGGCGACTCCCCGGCCGAAGGTGTCGAGCACCTGGGCGACCACCTCCTCCGCCTTCTCGGCCGGCAGGTACCCGTCCACGATCATCTGCGCCAGCCCGTACACCAGCGCCTGCCCCGCGAGCCCCACCAGCGCCGGATCGCCCGGCCGCAGCAGCCCGGCCGCCTGGTCGGCGACGATCACCTCGGTGTACGCGCGGTCGATCCCGGACAGCCGCTCCAGCAGCTCCGGCTGCGGGGACGGCGCGAACACCCGCGACCGCACCAGGGCGAAGCGGTGCGGGTACCGGATCGCGTAGCGGACGAAGCCGAGCCCGATCGCCCGCAGCACCGCCCGCTGATCCCCGGGACCCGTTCCTGCGCCCGTCGCTGGACCCGCCCCTGCGCCCGCCGCTGGGTCCGTCGCCGGGTCCGCCCCTGCGCCCGCCACCGGGTCCGCCCCCGCGGCCGCCGCCATCTCCGCGCGCTGCCACCGCTCGAAGTCCGCCAGCGCCCGGTCCGCCACCGCCGTCATCAGCGCCCGCCGGTCCGCGAAGTGCCGGAACGGCGCCCCCGGCGAGACGCCCGCCCGCCGGGCCACCTCCCGCATGGTGACCTTCTCCTGCCCCCGCTCGTCCAGCAGCTCGAAGGCCGCCCCGACCAGTGCCTCGGGCAGCGCCCCGTGGTGGTAACTCCCGCGCTCCGCGGGCCTCTCCGTCATGCGAGCAGTGCTATCACACCACCGGCAGCGCCAGCAGGTGCGCCAGCACCGCCGCCGGAACAGCCGGATGGCCCGCCGCCCCCTCCGCCGTCCGGGCCTCCGTCAACAGCCCGGCGAGCAGGGCGTCCGGAAGCCGCGGGTCCCGCAGCGCCGTCCGCCGGACGAGCCAGTCCTCGTCGTCCAGCAGCCGCACCACCGAGGCCGCCGAGAGCCGGGGGTCCTCCAGGGCCCGCAGCCGCACCCCGCCGTCCTCGTCCCGGGCGCACCGCTCCACCAGTTCCGCGGACGCCGCCGGATCGTCCAGGGCGAGCCGCCGCAGCCACGGATCGGGATCGGCGGCGAAGCGGAGCACGCCCGTGCGCGGGAAGTTCGGGTGCTCCCGCAGCCGTCCCCGCGAGTAGCCGCCCCAGCGCACCCACATCTCCAGCAGCAGCCCGGCCGGTGCCTGCGCGCAGTTCTCGGCCAGCAGCAGCCGGACGGCGAAGTCCTCGTCACGGGCGAGGAGTTCGACCACGTCCGGGGGAAGGTCCCGGACGTGCGCGACACTGCGCCGCAGCAGGACGTGCGCGGACGCGGCGCAGCGCCGCAGGTGCGCGACGTCGCCCCGCCGTTCCAGCACCCACGGCAGCGGGTCGTACCGACCGTTCGGGTCGACCTCGACGGGGACGCCGGCCCGCTCCGCCTCGCTCAACTCGGGCCGCAGCGACACCGCGAGCCGCACGGCCGGGTCCCCGTCCCGCGCCAGCACCGCGACCAGGTCCGCGTCGAGGCGGGGATTGCCGGCCAGCGCCCGTCGCTCGCCGCTCCCGCCCCGCGCCAGCGAGTCGGCCAACTCCCGCTCCAGCAGGCACTTTCCGATGATCCGCAGCCGGTCCGCCTCCTCGCACCCGTCCGTCAGCGCCCTGAACTCGCCTTCCGGCAGCGGCTCGTCGGCGTACCGGGCGAGCAGTGCCTCGGCCCGGACGCCGGAGTGCGGATCGGCCAGCAGCGCGGCCCGGGCCGCCCCGTCGAGATGCGGCCACGCCCG
This sequence comes from Kitasatospora sp. NPDC057692, assembly GCF_042799475.1. Taxonomy (NCBI): domain Bacteria; kingdom Bacillati; phylum Actinomycetota; class Actinomycetes; order Kitasatosporales; family Streptomycetaceae; genus Kitasatospora; species Kitasatospora sp. NPDC057692. The sequence goes on from NZ_JBHVIV010000067.1 coordinate 4,789, forward strand.
CCCGACCGCCGGCGCCCGGACGCCGCAGCTCGGGTCGCCGAGAAGGACGGCCAACTGTGCCACGGAGAGGTTTCGTTGAAGGGCGAGTTCGGCCCGCACCAGAGGGCTCGGATCGGCCAGGAAGCGGTCGGCCTCCGCCTCCTCCAGGACCTCGTCCGCCGCGGTGAAGAACAGGGCCGCCCGCCGCACCCCGGCGCTCGGGTCGCGCAGCAGCCGCCGCCGCTGGGCGCCGGTCAGCCCGGACCGCTCCGCCGCCCGCGCCCGCACCTTCGCCACCGGGTGCGCGATCCAGGCGTCCACCACCGGCTCGGGCAGCGCGAGATACGTCAGCCCGTACAACAGCGGATCGCCGGCCGCGCACTCCTCGATCACCCGGATCCGCAGTCCCGGGGGCGCGGCGGGGTTCGCCACCGCGCCCTGCCGCCACAGCGTCCGCAACTCCTCGGTGGTGCTAGTCAGTTCCAGGACAGGAGCCCACTCCGTCATCGGCCTCGGCCCGTCCCCCCGGCAGGCGCGCCCCACCACCGGCGCAACGCGGCCTCCGCCCCGCCCTGGCCGTCCCCGACCCAGACCGCATGGCCGTCCGGCCGCAGCAGAACGGCGGGCGCGTCCACCTCCGCCCCGGCGTCGGCGACGTGGTCGACCCGGTCCGCCCAGCCCTCCGTCGAGAGCCGGCCGCCGGTGCGGTCGAGGAGCAGCCCGCGGCCGCCGTGCAGCAGTCCGTACAGCCGGCGGTCCCCCGACAGCCGTACGTCCCGCAGCCGCCGGCCGACGAGCTCATGGTCCCCGTCGCCGACCTCGTAGCGGATGTCGACCGCGGTGATCATGGCGGTGACCTGGCGGTTCACCTCCTCGACCGCCATCAGCCGCGCGAACAGCTCCCGCAGCGCGGTCGGCCCGGGCGCGCTGCCGAGCAGGGTCATCTGCGCCCGGGTGTTGGTCAGCACGCGCTCGCCGACCGGGTGCCGCTCCGCGTGGTAACTGTCCAACAGCCCCTCCGGCGCCCAGCCGGCGACCTCGGCGGCGAGCTTCCAGCCCAGGTTGAACGCGTCCTGCACACCGAGGTTGAGCCCCTGCCCGCCGGTCGGCGGGTGGATGTGCGCCGCGTCGCCGGCCAGCAGCACCCGGCCGACCCGGTAGCGCTCGGCCTGCCGGGTGGCGTCGCCGAACCGGGAGAGCCAGTGCGGTGTGTGCGCGCCGAAATCGGTGCCCGCGACGGCGCGCAGCCGCGCCTTGAACTCCTCCAGCGTCGGCGGCGTCGCCCGGTCCTCGGCGACGCCGTCCGCCGGCACGATCATCCGTGCGACGCCCGGCCGGCCGTCCACGTCGGGGGCCACGCCGAACCGCAGCTCGGTCCGGCGCACCCGCTCCACCACGGCGGCCACCTCCGCCGGGTCGGCGGTCAGCTCCAGGTCGCCGATCAGCGTCTCGACCTCGGCCGGCTCCCCCGGGAAGCCCACGCCGAGCGCCTTGCGCACCGTGCTGCGCCCGCCGTCGCAACCGACGAGGTAGCGCGAGCGCAGCCGCTCGCCGTCCGCCAGCTCGACGGTCACGCCGTCCGCGTCCTGCCCCAGTCCGGCGACCTCGCGACCGCGCCTGATCACGGCCCCGAGTTCGAGGGCGCGCTCCTCCAGCAACCGCTCGGTGACCGCCTGCGGGGTGGCCAGCCCGTAGGGGTGGGCGGTGTCCAGGCTCTCCGGCCAGCTCGTCATGACGCCGCCGAACAGCCCGCCCACCTGGAACTTCTCGCTCACCGCGAGGAACCGCTCCAGCAGCCCCCGCTGGTCCATGATCTCCACGCTGCGCGCGTGCAGTCCGCGCCCGCGCGACTCCCCGCCCCGCTCCGCCAGCCGCTCCAGCACGACCACGCCGACCCCGTGCAGCCGCAGCTCGCACGCCAGCATCAACCCGGTCGGCCCGCCGCCGACCACCACCACGTCCAGCACCGACATCGCCCAGCGCCCCGTTCCGTCGTTCCCGTACTTCCGCCGAAGCGGGCGGAACACCATGGACTCCGCGAATCCCGCCGTTCCACCCCGTCCCGGCCCAGGCCGACGATTCTGCGCCTCCCCCACCCCCTTGCCGCAAGGCCCCCCGTGCGCTATAAGTTGAGAGTGGCAACGAGTGACCGTCCTCGTTGCCTTCGCTGTTTCCGCCCGCGGCCCGCCCGGCGACGCCCCGACGCACCCGTGCGGCCCCGTTCGCACCCATACACCCACACACCCCCGCGTGCCCTACCAGGCGTAGTCCTCCGGCGCCGGCTTGCGGCCCGGGAAGAGTTCGTCCAGACGGGCGAGGACCTCCTCGTCGAGCTTGATGTCGAGGGCGTGCACGGCGGCGTCGAGGTGGGAGGCCGCGCGCGGGCCCACGATCGGGGCGGTGACGGCGGGACGGGAGAGCAGCCAGGCGAGGGCGAGGTCGGCCGGGTGCTCGCCGATCTCGGCGGCGAGGTCCTCGTAGGCCTGGATGCGGGGCCGGTTGGCCTCCAGGATCTCGCCGGCGTGCGGCAGCGCGCCGCGGACGAGGCCGCCCTCGCGCTCCTTGCGGAGGGCGCCGCTCAGCACGCCGCTGCGCAGCGGGGACCACGGGAGCAGGCCGAGACCGTAGTACTGGACGGCGGGGACGACCTCCAGCTCGATGGTGCGGTCGAGCAGGTTGTAGAGGGACTGCTCACTGACCAGGCCGAGGAAGTGGCGGCCGCGGGCGGCCTCCTGGGCCTGCGCGATGTGCCAGCCCGCGAAGTTGCTGGAGCCGACGTAGATGATCTTGCCCTGGGCGACCAGGACCTCCATCGCCTGCCAGATCTCCTCCCAGGGCGTGTCCCGGTCGATGTGGTGCATCTGGTAGAGGTCGATGTAGTCGGTGCCGAGGCGGCGCAGGCTGGCCTCGACGGCGCGGCGGATGGCGAGGGCGGAGAGCCGGCCCTCGTTCGGCCACTCGCCCATCGGGGCGTAGGCCTTGGTGGCGAGCACGGTGCGCTCGCGGCGGCCGTCGCCCTTGGCGAACCAGCGGCCGATGATCTCCTCGGTCCGCCCCTTCTGGCCGCCTTCGACGTTGCGTCCGTAACTGTTCGACGTGTCGAAGAAGTTGATGCCCAGTTCGTGGGCGCTGTCCATGATCAGATGGGCGTCGGACTCCTCCGTGTGCGGGCCGAAGTTCATGGTGCCCAGGCAGAGTCGGGAGACGGTGAGGCCGGTGCGGCCGAGGTGGGTGAACTCCATGGAGCCACCCTGAGCCGCACCGGCCGTACTGTCCAGCACATTTCGCCCCGTGGGACACGGGTCGCGCGGAGACGGACGAGGCCCCTCCGATCAGCGGCCGCGGGCGCCGTGCGTGGCGAACTTCCGCACCGCGAGCGGCCCGCAGAGCAGCAGCAGGAGCGCGCACCAGAGCAGACTGACCGAGGTCGCGTGCTGCATCGGCCAGGCGGCGGCCGGGGCGGACGGGTTGCCGAACAGGTCGCGTCCGGCCTGGACGACGGCGCTCATCGGGTTCCAGTCGGCGAGCGCGGCCAGCCAGCCGGGCATCCCTCCGGTGGGCACGAAGGCGTTGGTCACCATCGCCAACGGGAACACGGCGACGGCCAGTTGCCCGGCCGCGTCCTCCTTGCCGACGGCCAGTCCGAGCAGCAGGCCGACCCAGGTCATGGTGAAGCGGAAGAGCAGCAGCAGGCCGAAGGCCGCCGCGGCGTCGCCCGCCCCGCCGCGGATCCGCCAGCCGACGGCCAGTCCGACCGCCGCCAGGAGCCCCAGGACCACCATGCTGACCAGCAGGTCGGCGAGGGTCTGGCCGAGCAGCAGGCCGGTGCGGGAGACCGCCATCGAGCGGAGCCGGTCGGTGATGCCGCGCCCGACGTCGCGGGCGGCGCCGACCATGGTGGGCATGATGCCGTTGACGGCGACCATGGCGAACAGGCCGGGCATCAGGAACTCCCGGTAGCCGCCGCCGGATCCGGCCGACCCGCCGCCACCTGCGGGCGCACCCGGGACGGCGACGGCACTGCCGAACACATAGCCGAACAGCACCACCATCAGCACCGGGACGGCCAGCGAGGCGGCCACCAGCCCGGGCGAGCGGCGGTAGGCGAGGAGGATGCGGAGCATCGACGACCAGGTGTCGGCGAGCAGGCGCGCGGGTGCGGACATCAGGCGGCCCTCTCCGTCCCGGTGGAGATGCCGTCCGCGCCGGACACGCCGGGCACGCCGTCCGCGCCGTCCGCGCGCCCGGTGAAGGCGAGGAAGACGTCGTCCAGCGAGGGCGGCCGGAGCGCGGCGTCCCGGGCGACCACCCCCGCCGCGTCCAACTCCCGTACCAGCCCGGGCAGCAGAACCTCCACCCCGGGACGGGAGACCACCTCGACGGTCCGCTCGTGCTGGTCCACCCGCACGTCGCCGGTCCCGGCGAGCGCCGCCAGCACCACGGCGGCCCGGCCGAGCTGCGCGGCGTCGGCGAGGGTGACCGAGACCCGCGTGCCGATCGACGCCTTGAGCCGCTGCGGCGGGCCGGTGGCGATGGCGGCGCCGTGGTCGACCAGCACGATCGAGTCGGCCAGCCGGTCGGCCTCCTCCAAGTACTGGGTGGTGAGCAGCACGGTGGTGCCGGCGGCGGCCAACTCCCGCACCACGTCCCAGATCTGCTGCCGGCTGCGCGGGTCGAGGCCGGTGGTCGGCTCGTCCAGGAAGAGCACCGGCGGGGCGGTGACCAGGCTGGCGACGAGGTCGAGGCGGCGCCTCATGCCGCCGGAGTAGGTGCGGACGAGCCGGTCGGCGGCTCCGGCGAGCCCGAAGCGGTCGAGGAGCTCCCCGGCGCGGGCCCGGGCGCCCCGGGCACCGAGGTGGTGCAGCCGGCCGAGCAGGTGCAGGTTGTCGCGGCCGGTGAGGCCCTCGTCGACGGCGGCGTGCTGACCGGCCAGACCGATGCTGCGGCGGACGGCGTCGGGGGCGCGGACCACGTCATGGCCCGCCACCCGGGCGGTCCCGCGGTCGGGGGCGACGAGGGTGGCGAGGACACGGACGGCGGTGGTCTTGCCCGCGCCGTTGGGACCCAGCAGGCCGCAGACGGTACCGGCCGGGACGGTCAGGTCGAGCCCGCGCAGCGCACGGGTGGCGCCGAAGCGTTTCTCGACGCCGGCCATCTCGATGGCAGCCGTCTCGATGGCGGCGACGGTGGCTCCGGCATGGTTCCGGATGGTGTCGGACATGGCTCCGCCCACTCCCTCACTAGGTACAGCGTACGTAGAAGAGCTTGCGAGCGCATCGTACTACGTACGCCGTACGTATCTAAAATGGGGAACCGAGGTGATCAACCAGTGCCGTCCGAAGAATCCCCGCACAGCGACTCCGCCCCCGCCGCGTTTCCTGGCGAGGCGCCCGAGCTGATCTGGCTGCGCCCCGAGCGCACCGGCCGGGGCCCCCGCCCGGCCCACAGCCGGACCTCGATCGCCGCCGCCGCCATCGCCGTCGCGGACGCGGAGGGCCTGGACGCGGTCTCCATGCGCAGGGTCGCCGCAGCGCTCGGCGCGGGCACCATGTCGCTCTACAACTACGTGCCGAAGAAGGAGCACCTGCTCGACCTCATGCTCGACGCCGTCGCCGCCGAGTACGACTACACCGCCCTCACCCCGACCGGCGACTGCCGCACCGACCTGCGCCGCCTGGCCCACCACCAGCTCGCCGCACTGCGCCGCCACCCCTGGGCCCCGGCCCTGGTGATCGCCCGCCCCGGCCTCGGCCCGCACGCCCTGCGCTACACCGACCACTTCCTCGCCGTCACCGAGCCCAGCGGCCTGGACGGCGCCGCGCGGCTGGAGGCGCTCGCCCTGCTCAACGGGTTCGTCTGCCAGTACGCCCAGTACGAGCGCACGGCGGCGGCCGGCGCCAAGTGGCAGGCGGAACTGGCCGGTTACCTCGGCCGCGCCGCGGCGAGCGGCGAGTACCCGCACCTGGCCGCCGCGTTCGCCACCGCCGGCGCGCCGTCCGGCGACCCCGACAGCGCCTTCGACCGCTCACTCGACCGCGTGATCACCGCCGCACTGGCGCCGCTCGAGCGGTCCTGACCGCCGCCCGGGGCAGCACGCCCCGGCGGCCCTCGGCTACCCCTCGCGGCGGCGGCCGCCCGGCACGAACATCCAGAGCAGCCACGCCCCCGTGCCGAGCAGCAGCATGTTGACGGCGATCTGCCCCGGAGCCTCGCCGAACCCGGTGTCCCAGCCGCCCAGCCACACCTCCAACAGGCTCCCGGTCAGGTACCAGAGGCCGAAGTCGGCCACGACGGTCACCGCCCACACCGCCATCGGGTGCCACCGGGGGCGGGGCACCGCGTGCAGCAGCGCCAGAACGGCGGTGATGCCGAGCGCGGTCGGCAGGAGGCCGTCGCGGACGTGGTCGAGGTGGTTCCACGGCAGCATCGAGCCGACGACCCAGATCAGCGCCAGGCACCCGATGAACCGCACCAGCACCGCCGCCGCCGGATGCGGCTCGGGGCGCCGGGGGTGCGGCACCGGCGCGGGCGGCACCGATCCCGGCACCGGCCCCTGCCACCCCGTCGGCCACGCCGTCTGCGGCGACGGCGCCAGCGGCCCGGGACCCACCGGCGGCGTGAACGGCGCGCCCGGCCCCCACACCGGGGCCGCCGCCGTCGCCACCGCCGTCACCGGGGGCGGCCCGTACGCGCCCGCCGTCGTCCCCGCCACCTCCGCCCGGGCCACCGCCGTCAGCGCGGCCAGCACCTGCTCCACCGACGGCCGCGCCGCCGGGTCCTTGCTCAGCAGCGCCCCCAGCACCGCCGCCAGCGCACCCGCCCGCACCGGCGGTCGCGGTTCCTTGGTCACCACCGCCACGCACAGCGCGCCGAACGTCGACCCGCTGAACGGCGGCTCGCCCTCCACCGCCGCGTACAGCGTCGCACCGAGCGCCCACAGGTCGTTGGCGGGCACGGGCGGCCGGCCCTCCAGCTGCTCCGGCGCCATGTACGCGGGTGTGCCGATCACCGCGCCGGTCCGGGTGAGCGCCGTGGTCGCGTCCGCCATGTGCGCGATGCCGAAGTCGGTGAGGACGACGCGCTCGCCCATCAGCAGCACGTTGTCCGGCTTGAGGTCCCGGTGCACGATGCCCGCGGCGTGCGCCTCCTGCAGCGCCTTGACCACGGCCGCCCCGATCTCGGCGACCCGCGCCACCGGCAGCGCGCCCTCCCGGGCGAGCGCCGTCGCCAGCGAGACCCCGCGCACCAGCTCCATCACGATCACCGGCGCGCCCGCGTGCTCGACGACGTCGTGCACGGTGATGATCCCGGGGTGGTTGAGCCGGGCGGCGGCCCGCGCCTCGCGCAGCACCCGCTGGACGAGCTGCCCGCGCTCGGCGTCCGTCACGCCCTGCGGCAGCAGCACCTCCTTCACGGCGACGTCCCGGCCCAGGGTGGTGTCCCACCCCCGCCAGACCCGCCCCATGCCGCCCTGGCCGATCAGCTCCACGAGCTGGTACCGGCCCCCGATCAGTGCCCCGTCCACCGCTGTCATCCGGCACACCCTAGCGGCCCGGCCAAGCACCGTTGACGCCCCGTCATCACATCATTTCCCCCGGGCCCCCGTCACCGCCTACCGTGACCCGGCCGACGATCGCCGCACCCAGGAGAAGAACCCGCCACGCAGACCGACCACCACGGCCGGGCCGACGAGGGCTTCGGCGCCGTCGCCTCCGCCACCGTCCTCTCCACCCTCCTCGCCGCCACCGTCACCGGCCTCGACGGCACCCCGCCCCTGCTCACCCCGGCCACCGTCGCCGACTCCACCCGCGAACTCTCCTCCGCCTTCCGCCCCATGCTCACCCCCCACAGCGTGGGCAACGACGGCGCCGGCGGCCAGTTCACCTTCGTCGACCCCCGCGCCAACCACCTCATCACCGCCCTCGATACCTCCCTCGGCGCCTGAGCAACGTGGAAGTGGGGTGCTGTCGAAGCCTGCGCCGACAGCACCCCACTCACCATCAGATGCCGTGAGCCGCTGCGCCGATCCCGGCCACGGAATCCTTCAGCATTCTCAGGGAATCCTCTTCAGACATGCGGCCGACGACTTCGACCTCGATCAGGTACTGACCGTAACGAAGCCAGCCGTACCGCCGGTCACATGGCTGGCCTTCGTCCACGCGGAGGCAGAAGTACCGCTGCTCGTCCACACCCGGGACGCCGATCCCTTCGATCCGCTCGACATTCCCGTACCGGGCATAGCGCTTGTCCGGAGACCCGTCGCGAAAGACCAGCCAGGCCCAGGTCGGGGAATCGAACTCCATCACCGTCTGAGCGAAGTTGGCGACCAGGGGATCAGAAGTATCCTGCACGAACAGGCGCTTCACCCGCTTGTCCAGTCCTCGCATGAAGGGCGCCCCCGGATCTTTGTCCGGGCTCCGCTCCCACGATTCCGCCTTCGGCGGAGCCTCAAGGAGCAAGCCCTCGCCCCGCCCGCCATCCCGCCACTGCGCGGCAAGCGGAAGATTCCAGAGCGAAAGCCCCGCCAGGAGCACCACAAGAATCCCTCCAGCGGATATCTTCCCCCAACGGGATTTCGGAACAATCTGCTTCACTTGCGATCCACCATCGGCATCTCCTTGTTGGATGTCAACCCGACCACCGCGTCATGGAACTGCCCCTGCGTCAGGTCCGACCCGTATCGATCATACAGGTCAATACCGAGCTGCATCGTGATGTGGTCGCCCTGGTCATCCTTCCCCACGAGCCAACTCTCCATCTTGGAGGCCCCATCGATGAGAGTCTTCGCATCGATTCCGGCCGCTCGGCCGACATAGCCATAGTGAATGTTGGACCAGATGTCATACCTGAGCCGCTTGGTCGTCCCAGGGACCTCAAACCAATAGTTGTTCTTGGCCTTCATGTCAAACATTTTGTCCAAAACGGGTTTGTGGTCCCAGTCGCAGTCCGGGCAGACCTTTGCTCCCCACATGGTCAAGCCAGTGAGTACATCATTGCGCGGGACATTTGATGAGGAGCCCTTGCCCACGTTGGCCCAGACGGAGGTGTCGGGCTTGACGAGGGAACGGATCGACTTGACTACGGCGGCATCCTTGTTCTTCTTCATCTCCCCGTACATGTATGTCTCGGCACGGAAGAAATCCACTGCGTCAAGATCTGTCGACTTCTTGGGCTTCACCTTCGCCAGGGCGGCAGGCTGCGTCTCCTCCAATCGCTCCATTGCCTCCTTTGGAACGTTGTTTGCCGTGGTCTCAGCCGCGTTCTTCATCGTGATGGTGCCAGCAGATCCACAGTCGTACAGAGTGCCGCATTCCTCGGACTTGAGGCCGTTGGGGTCACTGCGGTTGACGGGGTTGTTGTTGCTGTAGGCGTAGGCGTTCCACTGGAGGGGGTCGCCGGCGTCGAGGATGGGGTCGGGGCTGAGGAACCGCCCGGTGCTGGGCTGGTACTGGCGGGCGCCCAGGTTGGTGAAGCCGGTGACGTCGTCCTTGAGGCCGTTGACGAAGCCCTTGTCGCCGGCCCAGGGGGTGGGCAGGGAGGCAGGGCCGCGGAGGGCTCCGAAGGGGTCGGTGGCGCGACGGGACTCGGCCAGGGTGGTGCGGTCGATGGACAGCGAGTTGGTGCCGTGGTGGTCGGCGAACTGGTAGGTCAGCTTGGTCGGGCCCTGGCGGACGAGCGTGATGCCGCCGGGGATGCCGTAGTACCGGGTGCCGGTGCTGACCTTGCTGTTGGTGTCGTAGGTGAGTTCGTCACCGCCGCCCAGGTTGACCGTCACCCTGCCTGGGTTGCGGCGCACCAGCTGGTTGCCGTCCGCGTCGTAGACGTACGTCGTGGTCGCGGTGCCCTGGGTGAGCGAGGCGAGCTTGCCCTCGACGTCCCAGGTCATCGTGGTGCCGTTGGCCGCGTCGGCGGCGTTCCAGGTCGGGGTCCCCCACTTGGACTGCCAGCCCGGGGCGTAGACGACGAACTTGCCGTCGTCCTGGACGACCGCGAAGTAGCCGCTGCCGGCACCCGCCGTCGTCTGGGAGGACCACAGCGCGACGTGCTGCGCGTCGTAGACGACGAAGTTGCCGTCGTCCTGCATGGCGGCCCAGGCACCCGGGTGGTTCTGGGTGTTGGCGGCCCAGAGCGCCTGGCCGCTGCGCAGCGAGCTGAGGACGAGGTTGCCGTCCGCCTGCATGGAGAGCTGGACGCTGTTGGAGCGCACCGACTCGCCCGACTTCAGGACGAAGCCCGCCTTGAGCTCCCGGTTGCCGCCCGGGTTGATGATCCGGGTGGTGTTGCCGGCGGCGTCGTACTGGTTGCCGCCGGTGCCCCACGAGGCCCAGCCGTACGTGCTGGTCGTGCTCGCCAGCGCGTGCGGACCGCCGGTGCCGCCACCGGTGTTCGTCGCCGTGGTGGGCGTGTTGCGGGTACCCGGAGCAGGGGACGTCTGGGCGACCGTGAGGTCCTTGGCCGGGTCACCGGCCGGATCGCGGTTCACCACCTTGGTGCGGTTGCCGGTCAGGTCGTAGGTGTACTCCTGCCAGTAGGCGGCGCTGCCGCCGACCGTGGTCTTCGCCGGTGCAACGGCACCGCTGGTGGGCGTCGCGTTCGCACAGGCGCCCTGCCCCGCCCGCGAGGGGGTGGGCTGCTCCAGCCTGCCGGTGTCGGTCCACGCCGTCTTCAGCCGCCCCAGGTAGTCGTACGTGAAGCACTGGAGGTCGGTCGCGGACGGGGTGTTGTTGGGGATGCTCCGGATCGAGGTGATCTGACCGGCCTGGTTGTAGGCGTACGTGGTGTTCTGGACCGTGCCGGTGGTCGCGGTCTGCTTGTCGAGGTACTGGGTGAGGGCACGTCCGGTGGACTCGTCGTAGGTGTTGGTGGCGACGATCTGGGTACCCCACGGGTTCACCGTCGAGCGGATGTTGCGCCCGTAGGCGTCCCAGTCGGCCTGGCGCAGGTACTGGTCGCCCGCGCCCGTCATGTCGTGCAGGGGGCCGTACTTGTCGTAGTTGTAGGTGATCCGTTCCTCGGCCAGGTCACCTGCGGCGGCCCGACCGTCCTGGAGCAGCACACCGGTGATCGGGTCGTAGAGGGCCGTGTACGTGAAGGACGCCTGTCCGGTCCGGCCGATCTCGCTCCCCGGGATCGACACCACCGTCTTCGTCGGGTGGTACGTCGTGTCCATCTCGGTGACGGACTTGGTGTAGGCACTGCCGCCGGCGCCGCCGACGTAGCGGATGGAACCGGTCGGCTGCCCCTTGGCCACCGTGTCGTAGGTGTAGCCGGTGAGCTGGTTGGCCGGACTGGCGCTGCCGTTGTAGGTGCCGGTCCTGCGTCCCAGCAGGTCGTAGGTGGTCGCCACCGTCTGGTTGCGCGCGTCGGTGGTGGTGGCCAGGCGGCCCGCGCTGTCGTAGGTGCGCGTCGACACACCGGTGTCCGGGTCATCGGCGCGGATCTGGCGGTTGCGCTGGTCGTAGCCGTAGCTCCAGGTGTTCCCGGCCGAGTCGACCCGGGTCGCGGGCTGGCCGGCCGGAGTGTAGGTGTACGCGGTGACGTCCGCGTCGGTCCGGCTGCCGGTCGCGGTGGCCGTCCGGTACTGCCACAGCTCAGCCGTACGGCCGCGGCTGTCCGTGACCGTGCTGGTCGCGGTCGCGCCGGCGGGAGGCGTCACGTCCACCCGGTCGGCGCCAGGGTAGGCCGTCGTCGTGGTGTTCTGCGGCACGCCCAGGGCGATGAACTGCGAGCTCACCGGTCGGCCCATGCCGTCGAAGACGGTGTAGGTCTGGCCGGGCACCTGCGCGGCAACGGCGCTGAACCGGACGGTGTTCGGGCCCGACGTGTCGTCGTAGTGGGCCGCGTAGGCCCGGTTCACCCGGCCCTGCGAGTCGTAGAAGGTGTCCGTGACCAGTCGGCCGTGGTAGGCCTCGATCGCCGGATCCGCCTGGGTCTGGAGCACGCGGCCCAGACCGTCCATGATCTGGGTGGAGACCGCGTAGGTCTCGTTGCTCCGCAGCGTCCGACTGGTGATCGCCGATGGCGTCGCCGTGCTGTTCACGGCGTAGTCGAAGGTGAGGTTGGCCGCCGCGTTCGTCGCCCTGCCGGGGATCCAGACCCCCTTGAGCCGGCCGAGCGCGTCGTACGACTGCGTCGCCGTCCGGCCGTTGGGGTCGGTGCTGGTGATCGGCAGGGCCCGGGCCGGGTTCAGCGTGACCGTGGTCTCGCGCCGACCGCCGCCGTCCGGAGCGCCCGCCGGGGCGGGGGTCCCGGTCACGGTCCGGTTCGGCAGTTCACCGGGGTTGGCCGGGCTGTACGAGGTAGTGACCGTCGCACCACCGGTGTTGGCGCTGTCGGTCGAGGTCAGGTCGGTGACCGTGGCCGCCCGGCCGTAAACATCGTAGGTGCTGGCTCCGGTGGTCACCCACTGGGCGTTGCCGCCGTCGTAGCGGTCCAGCACCTGGACGCCGGTGGCCTCGCCCTTGGCGCCAGCGCTCCGGTGCGCCAGGCCGTCGTACAGCGTGCGCGCGCCGGACACGGTGTTGGCCGCGGTCGCCGGCGCGTCGCAGGCGTTGCTGCCGGACACCGTCAGGACCTCCGACACCAGCCCGGTCATCTGCGGGCTGGCGCCGACCGCGTAGTCCGTGCGCGTGCAGAGGTCCGGCGTGCCGTCGGCCGTGGTCAGCGAGGTCTTGACCCGGTTGTTGTAGTTCTTGTCGGTCTTGGTCACCGTCGAGGTCTGCCGGGTGCCGGTGCTCGTCCTGACCGTCGTGACGCTGGTCGAGGTGGTCGCCGGGTACCGGGCGACCAGGGCGGGCAGGCCGGTCCGCTGGTGGGTGGCCCGGTCGACGGGGTCGCTGCTGGTGTTGACGGTCGACGTCTCGGGGGTGGAGCCGTCCACGTCGGCGTAGACGTTGCTCTCCAGGATCCGGCCCGACAGCCAGTCGGAGTCGGTCTTGGCGCCGCTGGTGGGTCCGGCGACCGTGACCGAGCGGTCCGTCTGGTCGGCCTTCAGGTCACCGTCCATGCCCTGGTAGTAGCTGGTCGAGACCTTGGACCTCGGGCCGTCCTGTCCGGAGCCGGTCACCGCGGTCACCTTGGCGTAGCCGCGGAACTGGTCCCAGGTGCGGTACGTGTCGTCGGCCAGGGCGCCGTCGTTGCGGTGCCACGCGGCCGGACCGTACTCGTACGAGGTCACCTGGGCCAGCGAGCCGGCGGTGAGGTCGGAGTTGGGGTCCACGGTCACCGTGGCGACCGGGTAGCGGAGGAACCAGTCGTCGACCGTCGTGCCGGCTCCCGAGTCGTACCACTTGACGTTGTAGCAGCTCATGGCGTTGCTGTCGGCCGAGACCGGCATCTTGCCCGTGGTGCGCATGCACGAGTCACGCTGGTAGTCGACCGTGATCCGGCCGCCGGTCTCGGTGGTGATCTGCCCCATGCGCGGCCGGTAGTAGCGCGAGCGGGCCGGGACGAGGCCGTCGACCCGGTTGGGCAGGAGCAGGTCCGCGAACGTGACCTCGGGGAGCGACTGCTCGCCCTGCCCGTCGAAGGTGTCCTTGCCGATGCGCTTGACCGACTGGAGCCACGGGATCCTCGTGTTCTCCTTCGGGTCGGCGTTGAACGAGTTCTTGAAGGTGTGGGTCAGTTCGTAGCGGTCCACCGGGCGGTACGACCCGCCGGAGCGGATCGACGTGGTGATGGCGTTCAGCCACTTGGTCGACCAGTAGCTCGGACCGCGGTTGGAGCAGACACCCTGCTGCCCGCACAGCTTGTCCAGCGGCGTGTCCGGCCAGTGCGACGCGACACGCTGGCCCGGGTCGCAGCCGGTGATTCCGAGATCGCAGCGCTCGCCCGTCTCGAAATCGATCTTGGCTGCCGGCTGGTGACCGCCGTTCGCCCCGAGCTGGTCCGAGAGCAGCTGGCCGTAGCCGATCGACGCGAGCGTCCCCCCGCGGGTGTACTCCGTGTTGGTGCCCGTACCGGTGCCGCGCGCGTACCAGTTGGTCTCGGGTGCGTAGGTGTAGGTGGTGAGGTTTCCGTGGACGTCCACGACGTGGTCGAGGTTCCACCGCCAGGCCATCTGGCACCAGGAGCCCTGGCCCTTGGCCGCGTCGTAGCACGGGTCGGCGGGCTTGCCGCTCCCCCCGGCGGACGGCGAGTAGACCGGCACCGTCCAGGCGGAGCGGCTGTCGGCGCCGGTGGCGGTCGGCGTTCCGGCGGCGGACGGCAGGTGGTTCAGTCCGAAGTAGTAGACCGTGCCGCCGGTGTCGGTGACCTTCAGGTACGAGCCGTTCCAGGTGCCGTTGGTGGCGCCGGTCAGGAACTCGATCTTGGTTCCGTCGTCGTTCTTCAGCCGCCAGGCGCACTTGGACTGCTCGTCCTGCGCGCTGCCGGCGACGCAGGAGGTGTCGTCGGGTACCAGCTCGCCCGAGTGTCCGCCCAGCGAGAGGGTCAGGTTGGCCCCGCCCCAGCACTGGTCGGCGGAGTTGGCGATCCCGGCCTTGCCGCACGGCTTGTAGGACCGCTCGACGAACCCCGCGCCGAGGTTCCAGCCGTCGCCGATCCACGACGCCTGCGCGTTGGTCGACGACGTCCGGCCGTCGACCGAGGCGGAGTCGTAGCCGAGCGCGAGCTGCGGAGCCGAGCCGCCCAGGGCGGGAGGAGACTGGATCGGGTAGTCGTACGTGAAGGAGCCCGAGGAGCTCCCCGCAGTCCATGCCTGACTGGCCGCCAGAGACGTGGCGGTGTAGTCACCCAGACCGCTCGACGGCGTGCCCTCGGTCGCCAGCACGATCGGCGCCGCCGCAGCCGTCAAGGCCGCGGACGCACCCGCCGCCGCAAGCTCCGCCGACTTCGACTCCGCCTGTCCACGCTGCGTCAGCAACGGCTGAACGGATGGGAGTTCGACATCGGCGATCAGCCGCTTCGCCTGCGCGTCGTAGTGTGACGACACAGGCGTCCTGGTCAGGCAGTCGGCCACCTCCGGTGTGGTGAGCGCACACGCCGGCAGCGACACCAGGCGCGCCCGCTCGGCGTAGTCGCCGCCAAACCCGGCGCCTGACAGGTCAAGGCCCACCCGCACCGTGGCGGCGTCCGCCGGCACCGTCCGCGAGAGCGAGACGAGGACGCCCTGCACGCCGGCAGCGGTCGTCGCCTTCTCGTCGGCGACGCCGACCTTGACCGGGGCGTTGACCGGGCCGCCGCCCGCGTTCCGGTCGGGTGCGCCGTTCGTCGGCGCCTCGCCGCCCGGCACCAGCGCGACCGGGGCCAGCCAGACCGGCAGCTCGCCGGCCTGCTTCGAGGCACCGGCGGCCGACTCCCGGACCTCGACACCGTCCGGTCCGCGGCGGACCGCCTCCACGCCGGCCGCCGGCGCCGCGTCCAGCACCGCGAGGGCGGAGCCGACCGCCCGCTTCGGTTCGCCCTTCGGGGGAACCCAGTTCGGCGTCCCCGTGTTCGGACGCGTCGACTTCGGCGTCTCGCTGACACCCGGGACAGACTCCGTCTTCGGCAGCGCGGTGTTCGGCGGCGACCAGATCCGGTCCTTGTCGTCTCCGGCCGACGGCGCGGCGAGCGCCGGTGCGGCCGGCACCAGGAACGAGCCAAGCACGGCCAGCGTGCTGACGACGGCGATGCGCGGCCTCCTCGGTCCCGGTGGAGGCGCACTCCCTCCGACCAGCCGTTCCGGATGGGCATGATGAAGAGGCACTGCAACCCCCACGGGCGATCGACACACCTGCATGCAGGTGTAGACAAAACGACTGTGGCGGACAGTAGGGCCTGCGGAAGGCAAAGCGCGAGCAAATTGACGATCTTGGTCGACGTGACCGAAATCACTCCCAAAGCAAAGCGGTTCGCTCACATCCAAACGGGACATAGCGCCCCGGCAAACCGGTTGACGGACCGTCCGACCTGCGGCAGCTTGCTCCGTGACCTGCGCTTGCGATCTTCACAGATCCTTCATCGCAGCCCGAAGCACCACGCAATGGGGAGACCGCACCAATGCCTTCCGCTCCACCCGGGGCTCGCTCCGCAGCGCGCCGTCGCGTCAGACTCCGGTCGTCGCGACTGACCGCCACCGCTGTGGGGGTCGTTCTGGCCCTCACGCCGATGGCACCCGCCGCCTTCGCCGCCGATGCCGCACCCACCGCCTCCGGCCCCGAGCCCTCCTCGATTCCGCCCGAGCTGGCGAAGGCCATCGCCGACGCCGACGCCGCGCGCGCCGAGGAGAAGCCCGCCGTCACGGCCGCCGACAAGGCGATCGCGCAGGCCAAGGCCACCGGGAAGCGCGTCCCGATTCCCGAGTTGACCGATGCGTTCAGCGAGACCGCAGCCACCCCCGAGGGCCACCTCGCCCGCACCCAGCACCCCGACCAGCAGCGCGTCCAGCAGGCCGACGGCACCTGGGTCCCGCTGGACGCCAGGCTCGTCGCCGACCCGGCCGGCGGCTACCGGCCGGCCGCGGCCGCAGGCGGTGTGCACCTGTCCGGAGGCGGCCCCGGCCCCCTCGGTACGCTCACCGGCCCCGACGGGGAGACGCTCGCGATCGACTCACCGTTCCCGCTCACCACTCCCGTGGTGGACGAGGACGGTGACGGGCTGCTCTACCCCGAGGTCATCGCCGGCGTCGACCTCAAGGCCACCGCCGACAGGTTCGGCGGCCTCGCCACCGTCCTGATCGTCAAGACCGCCGAGGCCGCCAGGGATCCGCGGCTCAAGACGCTCCGGTTCGGCACGACCGCCAAGGACGTCACCGTCGCCGCCGACGCGTCGGGCAACCTGGCGGCCACCGGCAAGGACGGCGCCGTCCGGTGGTACGCCCCGGTCCCGCAGATGTGGGACAGCTCCGGCAGCACACCGGCGGCGCCGAGCACCAGGCAGGGCAAGTCCACCGCGTTCGCGCTGGGAAGCAGCGGCACCGCGGCACCGTCGGCACCCGCCGGGGTCAGCAGCGCGGACGGACCCGCTCCGGGCGCCAAGGTCGTCAGCATGGCGACCACCGTGTCCGGGGGCGCCATCGAAGTGACCCCCGACCAGTCCGTACTGGGCCAGGGCCAGGGCCCCTGGTTCATCGATCCCGGCTGGATCCCGGACCGGCGTGACGGCAACGCCTGGACCTGGACCCAGCAGGCCTACCCCAACACGTCCCGGTACGGGCAGACGACGGCCTCCCACGGCAAGTACGCCCGCCCGGGCGTCGGCTACCAGGGCTTCGAGACCGACAAGGGAATCGAGCGGTCGTACTTCCAGTTCGACGTCCGCGGGTACCCCGGCACCATCGTCAACAAGGCCACGATGTCGCTCTGGGAGTACGAGTCGTCCGACCACTCGTGCACCACGGCGTACACGCTGGACCTCTACCAGACCGGGGACATCAGCTCCCAGACCACCTGGAACAACGAACCCGGCATCATCGGAGGCCTGGGAGAGGCCCAGGTGGCGGGCTCGGGCTGGCCCGGCTGCTACGACAACGTCCAGTTCAAGTACAACGTCACCTCCGTCTTCCAGAACTACGCGCCCTGGCACGACACCGTCACGTTCGGCCTTCGGGCCCGCAACGAGGCCGACCGGATGGCGTTCAAGCGGCTGGAGTACCGGCCGGTGATCGAGGTCGAGTACGACCGCGCGCCCACTACTCCCAGCGAGCAGTACACGGCGCCCGCGCCCGGTACCGCGGTGCCGTGGAGCACGGACCAGGGCTGCAACGGCTCGTCCTTCGCCTGGCTCAGCGCGGGGAGCGAGTTCAACGGCGCGGTGACCCTCAACGCGAAGGTGCACAGCCCCGTGCAGTCCACGCTCTACTCGTGGACGCACATCTGGGACTACAGCATCCCCGGCGCACCCGACGTGGACAGCGGGTACTCCGCCGAGACGACCAACGGCACCAATGCCGCGTTCAACGTCCGCAGCGACGTGATCAAGGACGGTCACGTCTACGGCTGGAGCACGCACTCCGCGGACAAGCTGGTCCCGATGTCCGGCTCGACCCCGACCTGCCGGTTCGGCATCGACCTGACCCCGCCGACCCTCGGCGTCAAGGGCGTGTACGACACCCTGTCCGAGGCCGAGCTGGCCGACCGGTTCCCGCCGTCCGGCAACGGCCAGGTGACCCGGAAGCGCGCGGGCGAGTGGGGCATCATCCCGTTCGACGCCGTCGACACGGCCCCCTCGGGCGGTACGCCCTCCGGCGTGGTGTGCGCCCGCTTCTCCTGGGACCCGCAGTTCAGCAACTCCCCGTGGCAGTGCGGCAGCGACCTGCCGCAGGGCGGCATCCGCGTCCTGCCGGGCCGCTGGGGCACCAACATCGGCTACATCCAGGTCATGGACAACGCCCGCAACGTCTCCGCGGTCGCGTCGTACGCCTTCTACGTTCCGTGGAACCCCGACGGCCCGCCTCCCCGGTTCGGTGATGTGACCGGCGACAGTGCGCCGGACATCGTGACCACCGACCAGGCCGGCAACCTCCGCGCCTACACCGTCCCCGGCAACCCGATCGCGAAGAGCCCGGCCGTCAGCCTGGTGGCCCTGGGCAAGGACTCCCCGACCAGGAACGGCTGGGGCAACGTCCAGTTCAGCCACCGGGGCACCTTCACCGGCGGGAACAACATCGACGACTTCGTCGTCCACGCCGCCGGGGACCCGTACCTCTACGTCTACGGCAACCCAGGCAACACCGGCTACTACGGGCGCATCGACACGGGGCCGGCGATCGACAAGCCGAGGTGCGTCACCACGGCCACCGAGACCTGTTCCTGGCTCAACGCTCCCGGGTACCACGCGGCCGACTGGTCCCGGACCCTCCGGGTGGCCGCCCTCGGCGACCCGGTGAACACGGACCTCGACTACAAGCTCCAGTTCAAGAACAGGAGCGGCCTGCTCACCGTCGAGAGCACCGGCAACGGCGATGCGGCGCTCTGGTACTACCCGGCGACCGAGGGCAACGTCCTGGGCAGGCCGGTCCAGCTCGCCGCCTCCGGCTGGAAGAACAAAGAACTCATCACCCCGGGCGACTGGGCCAAGCAGGGCCACCCGGGCCTCTGGGCCCGGAACCTGGAGCCGGCCGCCGACGGCGCCAAGGGCGACCTGCTCGCCTACACCTTCAACACCGGCAGCGTTCCCGCCACCGACAAGTACGGGTACCCCGTCATCGCACCCGACGGCACGACCCCGAACGTGCCGACCCTGACCGGGATCGCCGGCAGCACCAGGATCGGCGGGGTTCCGGTCGACGGCTGGCCGACGCTGGGCTCGGACGGCGACCTCACCGGCAAGGGCTCGCCCACCCTGTGGGGCAAGAACGCCTCCGGCCAGATCGACATCTGGTGGGGCGAGACCACCAACCCCGGCACCGCCAACCCGGGCATGGCCTGGCACGTCGGGCCCGAGCGGATCGCCGACACCTCGGCCAACCCGCTCTGGTGGGCTCTCGACGGCTCCACCGACGTGGACACCAACGCCTCCAACCCGCTCTACCCGAACAACTTCACCCGCACCACCGACCACAACGGGCTGGCCGGAAAGGCCACGGCCCTCGACGGCTCGACCTACTACCGCTCCACCAACCAGTCGGGCATCGACACCACTCAGAGCTACACCGTCGCCGCCTGGGTCAAGCTCGACAACACCAACGGATACCAGACCGTCGTCAGCCTGACCGGCCAGGAGCGCAGCCCGTTCTACCTCCAGTACTCGGCCGCGTTCGGCCGCTGGGCCTTCGTCCTTCCGGGCGAGAACTACCGCAACACCGGCACGTACTACAGCGCCGTGGACACCTCGGCCCCGCAGACGGGGACCTGGACCCACCTGGTCGGCACCTACAACGCCCCGGCGGGAACCATCACCCTGTACGTGAACGGGCGCACCACCGGATCGGCCCAGGTCCCGAGCTCCTGGCGGGCCAGTGGCAGTCTGAACATCGGCGGCGCGACCACCGACCGGTACACCTCGCCGGATTCCGTGCTGAAGGGCGCCGTCAGCGACGTCCGGGTGTACCCCTACGCGTTCACCGAACCGCAGGCGCAGGCCCTCGCCACCACCAACTCCTCCGTTCAGGTCCGCAGTTCCTACGACGGCGGCAAGTGCATGGACGACTGGGGCGGCACCCCGGGAGCCCTGGTCCGGGTGTACGACTGCTGGAACGGCGCTTCCCAGCACCTCACGCTGACCAGCGACAACAGGATCAAGGTCCGCGGCAGCACCGATCGCTGCCTCGGCATCAACGACACGCCGGCCCAGTGGGGCTCGAAGGTCCAGGTCCAGGCATGCAACGGCTCCGACGCGGGCCAGCTCTGGGTCCGCCGCTTCGACGGCACGCTGTACAACCCGGCCGCCAACAGCTGCATGGAGCTGCCGGGCTGGAGCACCGAGAACGGCACGGCCATCGGTATCTGGCAGTGCAACGGCAACCCGAACCAGCGCTGGTTCGCCGTGGCCCAGGCGAGCTGACCGGCCCGGCCGCCACACCCGTCGACCGCCGATACGCACAACGGTGCCCCTTCCCCGAGACCGCCTCGGGGAAGGGGCACCGTGCTGTCCGCGCCCCGGAGGCGGCGGGTCACCCCAGGGCGCGGGGGAGGGTGGTGCGGACCCACTGCTCGGGTTCGGAGAGGTGGGGGGCGTGGCCGGCGTGGGGGTAGACGTGGCGTTCGGGTTTGGGGAGGGAGAGGTCGATCAGGTCGAGGACCTCGCCGTACATCGGTTCGCTGTCGTCGCTCTGGGTGAGGAGGACGCGTTCGGTGAAGCGGTTGAGGGCGGTGAGGTCGAGGTCGAGGGCGTCGGGGTCGCGCAGTTCGTCGAGGTAGGTCGGCGCGTTGCGGATGTAGGTGTGGCGGACCGGCGCGGGCAGCTGCTCCCACGCCCCCGGGCCGAAGGCGACGGTGTCGACGTAGCGCTCGGCCCCGGCGGCCGATTCGGCCTGTTCGAGGAGCTCGCGGACGGCCGAGATCCGTTCGGCGAAGGCGACGCCGAGGGGGCGCAGCTCCGGGTCGGCGAGCAGAGTGCCGGTCGCAGGCGGTTCGTGGACGGCCACGCCGCGCAGCAGGTCGGGGCGGGCGGCGGCGAGGCGCAGGGCGATCAGGCCGCCGTAGGAGTCGCCGCAGACGTAGGCCGGCGCGAGGCCCAGTCCGACGATCAGCGCGGCCAGGTCGGCGGCGTCCTCGTACACGGAACCCTGGGTGAGCAGGTCCTCGCTGCGGCTGTGCCCGCGCCGGTCGTAGGCGACGGCGGTGGTCTCCTCGGCCAGTCCCGGCAGGACGCGCGACCAGCTGTCGGCGTCCGTCCACGATCCGTGCACCAGCACCAGTCCCGGCCCGGCACCCCGGGTCTCGTAGTACAGCGACACCCCGTTCACCCTGATCTCGGCCATCACGAGCCTCCCGACCTCGGTCGTGCACCGGTAGCGCCCCACCCACCAGCGTGACACACCCCCGTCACACCGGTCGGATGAACGGACCGGGGGGTGGGGGGAATGCGGGCGCCGTCACGGAGCGGAACCACCGGCCCGGCGGACGATCACACGGAATTCCCGAAACCGAATACGCATGGGAATATTCAAGAAAATCGGTGGACCTTGAAAGCGGCTTGAGTCCCGGCCGCGCGTGCGGCAAGACTGGGCCCCAACATCCGAAGGGAGGGCCCCACTTGACCACCGACCTCTCCACGATCCGGCAGATCAGACTCGGCGACGAACTGCGAGCCCTGCGGCTGGAGCAGAACAGAAAGCTCCTGGAGGTCACCAGCGGTCTGGATGGCTGGAGCGCCGCCCGCCTCAGCAAGATGGAGCGGGCGGAGCAGCCCGTCGGTCCCAGGGACCTCGCGACGCTCCTCGACTACTACGGGGTCACCGGAGCGGACCGGGAGTACTACGAGAACCTGCTCGGCAGCGGGCCGCCGCCGAAGCAGTGGTGGCGGAACCTGGACTACGCCGAGGCGATCACGCCGGCCTTCGCGGAGTACCTGGCCCTGGAGGCCGAGGCCTCGTCCATGCTGGACTACTTCCCCTCCGGGTTCCCGGGCCTCGTGCAGACCGACGAGTACGCGATGGAGATGATCGCGGCGGGTCTCGACTCGCCCAACGAGGAGAGCGTCGAGGCGGGGGCCGAGGTCCGGATCCTCCGGCAGCGGCGGCTCACCGACGAGCCGGCGCTGACGTTGGAGGCGTACTTCGGTGAGGTCGCGCTGCTGATCGCCGGCGATCAGTCCGTCCTGGCGCGGCAGATCGCACACGCCGTCGAGGTCGCCCAATTGCCGAACGTGACACTGCGAATGGTGCCACTCAGCGCAGGTCGGACCGGCATTCTGTCATCCGGCGTCACGCTCATGCAGTTCCCTGGCGATACCGAAAACGGCTTCGTCTTCATCGAAGCCGTCGGCGGTATGCTCCCGCGTAGGACGGGACGCGACGTGCGACGAGCCGAGCGAGCCTTCGCCCGAGTCAAGCGGCATGCGTTGTCTCCTGCCGACACCATCACCGCCCTTGAACGCAAGGTGGAAGAGCTGACGTGAGCCAGAAGCACGATCCCTACGTCCACAACCCCTCCGACGCCGAGTGGACCAAGTCCCCCTT
The DNA here is from genome assembly GCF_042799475.1 of Kitasatospora sp. NPDC057692. Taxonomy (NCBI): domain Bacteria; kingdom Bacillati; phylum Actinomycetota; class Actinomycetes; order Kitasatosporales; family Streptomycetaceae; genus Kitasatospora; species Kitasatospora sp. NPDC057692. The sequence continues at coordinate 27,311 of NZ_JBHVIV010000067.1, forward strand.
CTCCGGTGACGGCAACGGCAACTGCGTGGTCATCGCCCGCTTCCCCAACGGCGACGTCTGGCTCGGCGACGACAAGGTCCCCGACCGGCCCCACCTCGCGTTCGACCACGCCGAGTGGGCCGCCTTCGTCAGGGCCATCGAGACCCGCTCCCCCCACTTCACCGCCTGACCCCGGAGTGGGAAGTCGGACCGGCCGACTTCCCACTCCGGAGCGGCGGTCGGCCGTGACCCGCCCGGCGGCGGGTCGTTGCGCCGGGCGTGAAGACGACCCGAGCCCTCGCCCTCCTCGCCACCGCCCTGTTCACCGCCGGCCTCGCGGGCAACGCCCATGCCGTCATGCCGATCCCCATGGCCCAGAGCCCCGAGGCGGTCCTGCGGCTCACGGTGGCCCACGGCACCTCCCCGACCTCCGGCACGCCGCGCGTGGCCGCCCTCGACTGCCCGCCGGACGCCGCCACCACCCACCCCGACCCGGTCACCGCCTGCCGGCTGCTCGACTCCGTCAACGGTGACCTCGATCTGCTGGACGTCGACCCGGGCGTCTGCACCGACCTGTACGACCCCTACACCGTGACAGCCAAGGGCGTGTACCGGGGGCAGCCGCTCTCCTTCCAGCACACCTACGGCAACCAGTGCGTCCTGCTGCGCACCACCGGCGCGTTCTTCGACTTCTGACCGGCTTCCGAGCGACTTCCGACCGGCTTCCGACCGGCTTCCGACCGGCTTCCGACCGGCTTCCGACCGGCTTCCGACCGGCTTCCGACCGGCTTCCGACCGGCTTCCGACCGGCCGATCCTGCGGACGGCCGGGGAGCGCGACCTGGGATGCTCTCCTCGGCCGTTGATCACACGGAAGCGGGGGGAAGCACATGGAGACCACGGACAGCCGGGAGACCGGGAACACCGGGGAGACCGGCGAGATCGGCGCGCTGCTGCGCGAGCGGGAGGAGCGGGCGTGGCGACGGGCCCGGCGCTCACGGGGCTGGGGGCCGAACGCGCTGGGGCTGCTGGCGCTCGGCGCTTGGCTGTGGGCGGTCGCGCTGGCCTTCCTGCCGGCCTCGCACGAGTTCCCGAACGGTCGCACCGTGCACTGCGGCTCGCCGGTGTTCTACGACTCGATCGGGAAGCGGGGGGACTTCGGCCACTGCGCCGACGTCGCGGACAACCGGATGCGCGGCGCGGTCGGCGTCGGGCTGGCGACGCTGCCGCTCTCGGCGGGCTGGCTCTGGCGGACCGTCGGTACGCGCCTCCGACGCGCGGAGGACCGGCCCTGAGCGGCGGTGCCCGGCCCCTCGGGGGCGGGGCCGGGCACCGGATGGCGCTCCGTCACGGCGACGGCCCGGAGCGGTGGATCGGGTGCTCCGGTGGACGGAGCGTCCACCGGGGCGAGGGGACTGACCGTCAGCCGCGCGGCACGGCGTAGGTCCACCAGCCGCTCCACGCGCCACCGGCACTGCGGTCGCGGTAGTAGTCGGCGTTGATCGCGGCGGAGCGCGAGGCGACGCTGAACGCGTCGCCCTTCTTATTGACGATCTTCACCTTGGTGACGAAGTCCTTGGTGCCGCCGAGCGACATCCACGGCGCCTGCGAGCCCCGCGGCGGGGTCCAGGTCGTCCAGACGTTGTGGTCGGTGCCGATCACGAAGAGCTGCTTGGTGCCGTCGGCGAGGGTGACGTAGGTCTTGCCGTCACCGTAGTCGCCGCCGCAGTAGAAGGTGCCGCCACTGGCGTTGCAGGTCTGCGGCGCGGGCTTCATGGTGTCCGCGCCGTCACGGGCCAGGGCCGGGGAGGCCCCCAGGCCGACGACGGTGAGGGCGGCGAGGGCCACCGCGGCGGACTTGATCGTGCTCATCGGATACTCCCGGAGTTGCCGGAGTTGTCAGGGGAAGCTCGGGCCCCGTTCGGCCCGCCGGACAGCCTCGGGCAGTCGCTGACGGGACGTCAACGCAGGCCGGGCGCCGTGCCCCCGACACCGGCGGCGGATGCCTCTACAGGCATGGATCCGCCGGAATCTGAACCCTCCAGGGCTCCCGGCCCGATGGAGGAGGAGACCCGGACCGGGCAGCCGACGGACCTCAGGACCCGTCGCCGCCGTCGCCGCCGCCGCTCTCGACCTGGCGGGGCCGGGACTTCTGGTAGCGCCGCACGACCCGCCCGGCGCCGATGGTCGCGCCCGCGACGACCCGGGTCCACCGGGGGCCGCCGCGGTCGGCCCACACCACGCAGACGCAGCCGCCGACGACGAGTGCCAGGATGCCGATCAGCACCGCTCCGATCATGCCCGTTCTCCCTTGCTGTCCGGTTCCGTCCTCACGGTGGTGAGGCCTTGCGCACGCTAACCGTTCCGGGGTCCGGAACACGAACGGGACGTCAACCCGCGCTACCCGGCCGCGGCGCGGCCGCGGCGATCAGCTGGCGCAGGGCTCCGTAGTACACCTCGTGGTCGGTCACCACGGGCAGGTAGTCGGCGACGTGGCCGGCCAGCACGGGGTAGGCGTCGGGGTCGAGGGCGGCGAGCGCGGTGCGGGTCACGGCGCGGGTGGCGGCGGGGTCGCGGTGGTCGACGAAGCTCGCGCTGCCGAGGGTGAGCAGGTACATCCGCCGGTAGGCGGTCATCGCCTCCGCCGGGGTCAGGCCGGCCGCGACGCTGTCGGCGAGCTGCGGTTCCACCAGACGGGCGAGCAGGTTCCGGCCGAGCCAGGGGCGGCTGCCGCGCAGGGCGACGAGGCCGGGGTGCGCGGTCAGCAGGCGGTAGAGCGCGGTGAACCGGGCCTCGGTGGCGTCGGCCCAGGCCGTGCCCGGCGCGATCACCGGCAGGCGCTCGGCGAGGTGGTCGGTGACCAGGTCGATCAGGCCCGCCAGGTCGGTGCAGCGGCGCTGGAGCGAGGCGACCGAGATCTCCAGCCGGGCGGCGAGGGTCCGGAAGCTGAGCGCGGCCGGGCCCTGCTCGTCGACGATCGCCAGGGCGGCGACGGCGATGCGCTCGGGGGTGGCGCGGTCGAGGGCGGAGGATTGCCGGGGCATGCATGACAGCGTACGGTACGGCGTACCGGTACGCCGTACCGGAACGAGGGGACGCGAACGTGGAGGCGGCGCACCATGGGACGGCAGCAGCTCGACCACCAGGACATCAAGGCGGCCGCGGAGCGGATCGCGGGGCGCGTCCGGCCCGTGGCGCTCGCCCCGGGCGGCGACGGGAACAGCGGCGGAAGCAGCGGCGGAAGCAGCGGCAGCACCGTGAGCGGCGACCCGCACGCCGGACCGTGGCTGGCCCTGGAGTACCTGCAGCACACCGGGTCCTTCAAGGCGCGCGGGGCGCAGAACTTCCTCCAGGCCCACCGGGAGGCCGGCTCGCTGCCGGACGCCGGCGTCACCATCGCCTCCGGGGGCAACGCCGGCCTGGCCTGCGCGTGGTCGGCGCGGCAGCAGGGCGTACGGGCCACCGTGTTCCTGCCCGCCACCGCCCCTCAGGTGAAGATCGCCCGGCTGCGCTCGTACGGGGCGGACGTCCGGCTGGTCGGCACCGAGTACGCCGAGGCGCTCGCCGCCTGCGAGGAGTACGCCGCGGCCACCGGCGCGCTGGCGAGCCACGCCTACGACCACCCGCTGATCGCGGCGGGCGCGGGCACGCTGCTGGAGGAGATCCACGGGCGACTCCCCGGCCTGGACACGGTGCTGGTCGCGGTCGGCGGGGGCGGGCTGTTCGCGGGAGTGGCCGCGGCCGCCCGCGCGCACGGCGTCCGGGTGGTGGCGGTCGAGCCGGAGGGCTCACGCGCGCTGCACGCCGCCCTCGCGGCGGGCGGGCCGGTGGACGTCGCGGTGGACTCGGTGGCCGGCGACTCCCTCGGGGCCCGCCGGGCCACCACCCTGGCCGTGGACGCGGCGCGCGGGCAGGACGTCCACTCCGTCCTGGTGCCGGACGCGGCGATCGTCCGGGCCCGGCGGGAGCTCTGGGAGGACCGCCGGATCGCCGTCGAGCACGGCGCCGCCACCGCCTTCGCCGCCCTGCTGCCCAGGGCCGGGGCCGAGACCGGGGCCGGGGCCGGGACCGGGGAGGACGGCGGCCACGGTTACCGCCCGGCCGACGGCGAGCGGGTCTGCGTCGTCCTCTGCGGCGCCAACACCGACCCGGCCACCCTCACCACCCCGCCCGAACCGGGAGCGTGCGCTTCTCCTGTCGAGCCCTCCACCACCCCACTGAAGTCGCGATCATGACAAACACGCTCCGCGCAGCGGCCCGATAGCGTGTCCCCGCAACCGCCGTCCCCGCCCGCCCGCTCCCCCGACCGGAGGTCGCCCGTGGCCCGGCTCCACGTCCGCAGCGGCATCAACCCCGACGACCCGGACGCGCCCGTGGTGGCGCTGCTCGTGGACCCGGACGGCCCGCCCGGGGAGCGGGCCGTGGCCAGGCTGGGCCGGTACGGGTACGAGGGGGACGGCGCGTTCCACCTGCTCGCCACCGACGGCTGGGCGGAGCGCTCCCTCGACGGCGACCGGCTGACCGTCGCCGTGGCGGCCCACCCGTTCACGCTCCGGCAGATCGACGCCGACCCGGAGGCCTTCCCGGAGCGCTCGGCCACCGCGCCCGAGGCGGCGCTGGTGCTGCGCGCGGACGCGGTGGTCGACCCGGGGCTGTACGCCCGGGCCGACACCGCGACCGTCGTGTTCAGCGCCGGCCCGGAGCTCACCCTGGACGACGTGCTGGCCGGCGACGACGCCTGGCCGGTCGTGCTCGCCCCGGCACCGGCGGGCGTCGAGGCCTGAGACCCGCTGCCTGCGGGCGTCGAGGCCCGAGCCCCGGCGCCTGCGGGCCGGTCAGGCTCCGCTGTGCCGGAGCATGTCCTCCCGCTCCACCACCTTGACGCGCTCGCGCCCCTCCGCCGCGCCCAGCGCGCGCTCGTGGGCGTCCAGCTCGCGCCAGCCCTCCCAGGTGGTGAACCGGACCCCGCGCTCCCGCAGGTGGCCGACGACCGCCTCCGGCTCCGGCTCGACGGCGCCGGGCAGGCGGCCCTCGGTGTGGTCGGCGAGCAGGCAGGCGACGGTCTCGTTGGCGTCGCCCTTGGTGTGGCCGATCAGGCCGACCGGCCCGCGCTTGATCCAGCCGGTCACGTACACGGCGTCCTGGTGCGAGCCGTCCGCGGCGAGCACCCGGCCGGCCGCGTTCGGGACGGTGCCGGAGACCGGGTCGAACGGCAGCTTGGGCAGCTCGTCGGAGTAGTACCCGATCGCCCGGTAGATCGACTGCACGTCCCAGTCGGTGAACCGGCCGGTGCCCCGCACGTTGCCGGTGCCGTCGAGCTCGGTGCGCTCGGTGCGCAGCCCGCTCACCCGGCCGTCCTCGCCCAGCACCTCCACCGGGGACTCGAAGAAGTGCAGGTAGAGCCGGTGCGGGCGGTCGCCGACATCACGGATCGCCCAGTTCTCGATGGTCGCGGCGACCATGTCGACGTGCTTGGCGCCGCGCCGCTCGGCGATCGAGCCCTCGTCGTACTCGATGTCCTCGGGGTTGACGATGACCTCGATGTTCGGCGAGTGGTCGAGCTCGCGCAGCTCCATCGGGCTGAACTTCGCCTGGGCCGGACCTCGGCGGGCGAAGACGTGCACCTCCAGCGCCTTGTTGCGCTTCAGGCCCTCGTGGACGTTCGGCGGGATCTCGGTCGGCAGCAGCTCGTCGGCCGTCTTGGCGAGGATGCGGGCGACGTCCAGGGCGACGTTGCCGGCGCCGAGCACGGCGACCTTCTCGGCCTCCAGCGGCCAGCTGCGCGGCACGTCCGGGTGGCCGTCGTACCAGGAGACGAAGTCGGCGGCCCCGTAGGAGCCGTCGAGGCCGACGCCGGGGATGTCGAGCGCGCGGTCGGCCATCGCGCCGGTCGAGAAGACCACGGCGTCGTAGAAGCGGTGCAGGTCGTCCAGCGTGACGTCGGAGGGGTAGTCGACGTTGCCGAACAGGCGTATCTGCGGCTTGTCCAGCACCTGGTGGAGCGCGGTGATGATCCCCTTGATCCGCGGGTGGTCGGGCGCGACGCCGTACCGGATCAGCCCGAACGGCGCGGGCATCCGCTCGAAGAGGTCGATGGAGACCCCGGGCTGCTGGGCGGCGTCGGACTTCAGCAGGGCATCGGCGGCGTAGATGCCGGCGGGGCCGGCGCCGATGATCGCGACGCGGATCGGGCGGGTCATGGCGGAACGATCCTCCGTACAGGGACGAACGGGACAGGGCACAACAGGGCACAGCTGGATGGAACGGTCCGGCCGGAGGCGGACGGGCGAGGGTGACCCACTCCCACCCAACCCGGTCGGACCTCGCCACTGTAGGCGGTGTCGATCTATGACCCCATAGGCCCGACCTATGGCCGGGCCGGGAACACCGGCGGTCCGCTCCGTACGCACAAGGTCCAAAAACCGACGCGGCAAGACCGGGCGGGTGCCCTAGCGTTGCCCTCGCACCACGACATGAGGTCTAGACCACAGAGTGGGGAATCATGAATACTCGTGTGTGGAAAGCCCGTCGGACGGCGTCCCTGGCGACGGCCGCGGCGCTCCTGCTGACCGGGGCCGGCGCCGGGGCGGCCGCCGCCGATCCGACCCCCGGAGCGGCCGGCACCTCGGCCACCGGCACCGCCACCGCCACGGGCACCGCCACGGGCACCGCCATCGGCTGGCGGGCGCTCGGCCTGGCCGTCAGCCCGGAGGGGGGCAAGGCGTACGTGGTGGCGGCCGACCGGTCCGGAAGCCGCACGCCGGTCGTACTGCGCACCGTGGACCTCCGCAGCGGCGCCGTCGTCGCCGAGCTGCCGCTGGCCGAGGACGGCGCCGCCGGGAAGCCCGTGGTGAGCCAGGACGGCCGGCGGCTCTACGTGGTCGTGGCGGACCGGCTGGTGGCGGTCGACACGGCCTCCGGCACCGTGCTCTCGCGCACCCCGGCACCGGAGCAGGCCCGGCCGGCCGGCTGGACGCCGGGCGCGCCGACCGGCCTGGCGGTCGGCCCGGACGGCTCGAAGGTCTACCTCGGCCAGAACGGCCCGGCCGGCGAGGGGCAGGGCGTGCGACCCGGCCGGGTCCTGGTGTTCGACACCGACCGGGGTGCCTTCACCGGCGCGCTGCCGCTGCGCGGCTACGGCGTGAGCGGGTTCGCGCTCCAGGCGGGCGGCGCCACCGCGTACGTCGCCACCGACCTCGGCGTCGAGCACCTCGACACCACCACCCCGGTGCCGACCGTCCTGCGCGCCGTCGACCGGCTCGGCGCCGCCACCGAGCTGGCCGCCTCGCCGGACGGCCTGCGGCTGTACGCACTGGGCGCGCAGGCCTCGGCCGGCACCGGGTACGCCGTCAACACGGTCACCGATGTCGCGCGGCCGCTCTTCACCTTCGCGACCGCGCCGGTCGACCTCCACTACGTGGCCGTGAGCCCGGACGGCGGGCGGCTCTACCTGCTGAAGGACAGCTGGACGCCGCAGGCCTCGGTGCTCGCCTACGACACCGCGACCGACGCCAACCTCCCGGGCGAGACGCTCACCGGCTTCGGCCTGGACGGGGTCTCGGCCACCGCGGTCGCCCCGGGCGGACACGCCCTGCTGCTGGCCGGGATCCGCGGCGACGGCTCGTACCTGAGGACCGTCACGCTCTGAGCCGGGCGCTCCCCCTCGGCCCCGGGACCTCGGCCCCGGCATCCCGGCCCCGAGGGGGAGCGCACCCCGCACAGCCTCGCCGCCCAGCGCACCCGTCGCCCTCCGCCCTCCGCCTCCGCCCTCCGCCCGACAGATGCCCTCCGCCGGACCCCGCAGCTCGTCGACCCCTTTCTCGCACGGGGACTCCGCACCGGGTACACCGCGGACCCGATCTGCACGGCACCCCCGGATTCACCACCGCTCCGCCCGACTTCCCCCACCGAACGCCCCCACTTCGGCCCGAACGGTGTCAATCCGTCAATCCGCGCGCCCGCCTGCCCCTTTGGGCAGTTGCGCCCACCCGAAGGGGCAGCCGCGCAACCTCCTCCCCCGGGACCCGGCCCCGACCCGCCGCGACCGCCCAGGCCCGGGTTCCGGCGCAGGTCACGACCGCTCGTCCACCGACCGACGGTCCGTCTGCTGGGGCTGGAGGGACGAGGGTTGACACCGGAAGTTGGTCTAGTCCACCGTAGGGGAACACGCGTTTGACGAGGCCGGAACAGTCCGCGGCGCCCCTTGTCGGACGAGGAAACCACTCCCTCACCACTCCCCGGGGCGCCCGCCCCGCACCGCCTTTCCCCGCGGCCCGTCCCTCCGCCCGGCTCCCTCCGCCCCGGCGCACGGTCGACGACCGCCCCGACTCCCCGACCCCACCCTTGGAGTGACGTGATGCCGAAGCCCGACGGATACCTGTTCCGGGCCGCTTCGGAGCGCCCGTACTTCAGCAACGACGGCGAGTCCTACCTCGCCGCCACCGCACTGAAGGACATCAGGAAGCAGCGCCCGTTGCGCGTCCTGTCCGAGGAGCAGTTCACCTTCTGGCAGACCTACGGCTACGTCGTCGTACCGGAGGCGATCCCCGCCGAGGCCGCCCGCGCACTACTCGACTTCGCCTGGGAGTTCCAGGGACTCGACCCCGAGCGCCCGGAAACCTGGTACGAGGAGCGGGACTTCCGCGACGAGCTGGACCGGCACCTGCACATCTACGGCTTCGTCGAGGCCTACCAGCACCAGCTCATCTGGGACAGCCGGCAGACTCAGCGGGTCTACGACGCCTTCGTGGACGTCTGGGACTGCGAGGAGCTCTGGGTCACCCTCGACCGGCTCAACCTCAACCCGCCGAACGTCAGGAACCGCGACCGCGCACTGATCGAACCCACCGACGAGGGCTTCGACATCGAACTGCACTGGGACGTCGACTCCACGGCCGGCATGCTGCCGCAGCGCGTCCAGGGCATCATCGCGCTCAACGACACCGCGCCCGACCTCGGCGGCTTCCAGTGCGACCCCGAGCTGTTCCGCCGGTTCAACACCTGGCAGGCCGCCCAGCCGGCCGACCGCGACCCGATCCGCCCGGCCGTCGACCGCGCCGAGTTCCCGGTGGTGCGGCCCGAGTTGAAGGCCGGCGACCTGCTGATCTGGAACGGCATGCTGGCCCACGGCGTCGCCGCCAACTCCTCGGCGGGCGGGGTGCGCTCCGTCCAGTACCTGTCGATGATGCCCGCGCTGGAGGAGCACGAGGAGCTCCGGGCCTCGCGCGTCGACTCCTGGCGCCACCTCTCCACGCCGACCTGGAACCGCACCCTGGTCGGCGACCACCGCCGCCACGAGTCGCTGCGCTACGGCCGGGCCGAACTCACCGGCCTCGGCGCCAGGCTGCTCGGCCTGGAGTCCTGGGACACCGCGTCCCCGGCCGGGGACGGCGAGGCGTGAACGGGGACACCGCCGTGCGCGACGTCTGCCTCGCGCTGCCCACCAACCGGTTCTGCGTCCCGGCCATCTCCGCCGTCGGCGAGGAGGCCGCCTGGGCCGCCCGCGAGTTCGGCGTCCGGGTGCACCTGCTGATCCTCGACTCGGCGGACGCCGCCACCCGCACCGACCACGCCAAGGCGGTCGCCGAGCTGCCCGCCGACCCCGGCGTGGTGGTCCACCACCTCGACGAGGAGCGGCAGCGCGCCTTCCTGCGGGCGGCGATCGACCGGGCCCGCGCCGAGGAGCCCGCCCTCACCGCCGACGCCGACCACCTCCTGCGCCTGATGCTGCCGGACACCGTCTCCTACGGCGCCTGCACCAACCGGGCGTTCCTGTTCGCCGCCGCCCTCGGCTGCTCCTCCGTGCACCGCCGCGACTCCGACAGCAGCTACCAGCGGCTGCACGGCGAACCGGTGTTCCCGATCCACCACGAGCTGCGCTCGATCGGCCGGCGGGCCGCCGACGCCGCGCCCGGCGTCACCCACCACACCCTGGACCCGGTGCACGCCGAGAAGCCGGTCGCCCTGGTCGGCAGCTCCTTCGTCGGTGAACTCTCGGTCGACCTCGGGGAGATCCGCGCCCTGGACCCGGCGCTCTACGAGGAGGTCGTCGGCCTCTGGGCCCCCGCCGACTACGACGCCGAGCAGCGCCGCGAGCTGGTCGCGGACTCCTTCGTCGGCAACGGCACCGAGCCGTTCACCGACGACCGCGCGGTGCTCGACCTGCCGGACATCTGGCGGATCGACATGTGCAACATCGCCCTGGACCGCGAGGTGTACGAGCGGGTGCCGCTGCCGCCCGCCACCGACACCATCGGCAGCGACTACCTGCTGCACCACCTGGTGCTCCACGCCGCGCTGCCCGGAGTCACCCACAACCGCAACATCGTCAACCACTACACGCCCGAGCGGCGCAGCGACGCCGGGTTCACCGCCTACCAGCTGCGGTTCACCAAGTTCCTGCTGTCGATGCTCCACCTCTACCCGGTGTACGACGCGCTGGAGCTGGCCGGCGGATCGCTGCTCGACGCCGACCACCACCTGCGCCCCGAGCCGGTCGCGGAGTTCGCCCGCGAGGCGGCCGGCGCGGACCGCGCCGAGAACCACCGCCGGCTGGCGGTCCTCGACCGCGCCTACCGCGAACTCGGCGGCCGGTACGCGGCGTTCGCCGACCACCTGGTGCCGCTGCGCGAACGGCTGCTGGACGAGGCGCAGGCCGACATCGAGGCCTTCGCGCTGCTCGTCGACGCCTGGACGCCGCTGGTCCGCGCCGCCCGCGCCACCGCGCTCGGCGAACCGACCGCCCCCGGGGCAGGCCGGAGCGCCGCCCATGCCTGACCACGGACGCCTGCGCGCCGCCCTGGCCGCCGGCGAGGACGACCGGATCATCTACGACCTCGACGGCATCGAGGCCCAGTACGACGCCCTGCTGCGCGAACTGCCGGGCGTCGACGTCCGGTTCGCCATGAAGGCCTGCCCGGTGGACGAGGTGCTCGGCTGCCTGGCCGCCCGGGGCGCCGGCTTCGACGCCGCCGGCCCGCAGGAGATCGCCCAGGCCCTGCGCACCGGCGTGCCGGTCACGCGGATCCACTACGGCAACACCGTCAAATCCGACCGCCACATCGCCGAGGCGTACCGGCTCGGCGTGCGCGACTTCGCCACCGACAGCCTGGCCGATGTCGCCGCGCTCGCCGAACACGCCCCCGGCGCCCGGGTGTTCTGCCGGCTCGCCACCACCGGCGAGGGCGCCCTGTGGGGGCTGAGCCGCAAGTTCGGCTGCGCGCCCGAGGACGCCCTGCGGGTGCTGACGGCGGCCCGGGACGCCGGACTGGTCCCGGCCGGCCTCTCGGTGCACGTCGGCTCCCAGCAGCTCACCTCCGAGGCCTGGCAGCGCGCGCTGGAGACGCTCGGCGCGGTGATCGAGGAGGCCAACCGCCACGGCATCCTGCTGGACCACGTCAACCTCGGCGGCGGCCTGCCCGCGCTCGGCGTGCTCGACCGGCGCGGCCGGCCGCTCCACCCGCCGATCGACAAGATGTTCGCGGTGATCCGGGAGGGCATGCAGTACCTGCGCGAGGTCTCCGCCGGGCCGCTGGAGTTCCTGCTGGAGCCGGGCCGCCACCTGGTCGCCGACCACGGCGCGATCCGGGCCCACGTCACCCGGCTGACCGACCGCCGGCAGCTCGACGGCGAGCGGTCGTACTGGCTCTACCTGAGCTGCGGCAAGTTCAACGGCCTGTACGAGATGGACGAACTGCGCTACCGGTTGGAGTTCCCCACCCGCGCCGGTTCCCCGACCGTGCCCGCCGTGATCGCCGGCCCCACCTGCGACAGCGACGACGCCTACGCCGACGAGGGCGCCGGGATGCCCGTCCCCCGGGACGCCGCCTCCGGCGACCCGGTGTGGATCCTCTCCTGCGGCGCCTACGCCACCGCCTACACCACGCGGGGGTTCAACGGCTTCCCACCGCTCCCCCACAGCTGCGTCCGGGCGGCCCGCCCGGACGACGCACCCGGCCCCGAGAGAGACCCGCACTAGATGTCCGCGCACCACTCCACCGACCAGCGGCACCCCACCGACCCGCCCGGCACCGGCGACCGGCAGCCTCCCACCGACCCGCCCGGCACCGCGCTCGACGGCACCCGGCTCGGCGAGGACCTCCTGGTCCGCCCCGTCGCCGAGCCCGACTGGGCCGAGATCGTGCCCCTGGAGGCCCGCGCCTACGCCGACAGCGGCCTCTCCGAGGGCGGCGAGGCGCTGCGATCGCGCCACCGCGCCGCCCCCGACTGCTGCTTCACCGTGGAGCACAAGGGCGAGTTCGGCGGCTACCTGCTCGCCCTGCCCTACCCGCTCGGCCACTCCCCCGACCTCGGCCGGGCGGAGTCCCCGGCCACCCGTGCCTCGACCAACCTGCACGCCCACGACCTCGTCGTCACCGAACGGCTGCGCGGCCACGGCCTCGCCCCGCGGCTGCTCGCCTTCCTCGCCGACACCGCCCGCACCCGCGGCTACGCCACCGTCTCCCTGGTCGCCGTACGCGGCAGCGAGGTCCTCTGGGCCCCGCTCGGCTACCGCCCCCACCCCGAGGTGGACCTGCCGGCGAGCTACGGCGAGCGCGCCGTCTACATGTCGATGCCGCTGCGCTAGCCGCCCCACCGGCCCCGCGCCCTTCGCCCCCTCCCCCGCGACAACCTCCCCCCACACCCAACGAATCGGGCTGATGCACATGCTCCGCGTGCGCGATGACTTCCTGCGAGCACACCTGGCCATCGCAGCGCTGTTCTGCTTCCTCGGCTTCCAGTACGCGACCTGGGTCTCCCGCCTCCCCGCGCTGAAGACCCGGCTGGACCTGGACGACGGCCGGATCGGCCTGCTGCTGATGGTCTGCGGCATCGGCGCCGCCGTCTCCTTCCCGCTCGTCGCCCCGGCGATGAGGCGGTTCGGCTCGCGCGCCCTCGCCACCGTCTCGGCGATCGGCCTCGGCCTCGTCCTGGCCGGCCTCACGCTGGCCCCGAACTACCCCGTCCTCCTGGTGGTGGCCTGCCTGGACGGCGTCGCCGTCGGCTTCCTGAACGTCGCGATGAACGCCCAGGGCGCCGCCATGGAGGTCCGCTTCCAGCGCACCGCGATGTCCAGGCTGCACGCCACCTTCAGCGCCGGCTCGCTGCTCGCGGCCCTGCTCGCCTCCGGCGTCACGGCCGTCACCACCACGCTCTCCGCGCACTTCGCGATCGCCGCCGCCGTCCTCGCCGTCCTGCTCCTGCTCGCCCAGACCGGCATGCTGGCCGACGAGCCGGCCGCCGAGACCGCCGTCGAAGCGCCCGCCGACGCCGCCCCGGCCAAGCGGCGCGGCATCCCGCTGCCCTCCCGGATCACCGTCTGGATGGGCCTCGCGATGGTGTTCGGCACCGTCACCGAGGGCGCCATGAACGACTGGTCCGCCCTCTACCTGGAGAACGTCGTCAAGGCCTCGCACCAGCTGGCGCCGATGGGCATCGCCGTCGTCTCGGTGATGATGGTGCTCGCCCGCCTGTTCGCCGACGGCTGGCGCACCCGCTTCGGCGACGGCCGGATCGTGCGGGTCGGCAGCACGGTGGCCGGGCTCGGCCTGGCGCTCGCCCTGCTCGCCGGCGGCGTGGTGCCGACCCTGATCGGCTTCGCCTGCGTGGGGCTGGGCGTCGCCGCCGTCACCCCGTGCGTCTACGTCGCCGCCGCCCGCCAGGGCTCCGACGCACTCGCCCTGGTCGCCGCCACCGGCACCACCGGCCTGCTCGCCGGCCCCGCCCTGATCGGCTTCATCGCCAACGCCAGCAGCCTGGTCTGGGGCATGGGCGTGGTCGCCGCCTCGGCGCTGGTCGTCGCGCTCTGCGCCACCCGGATCCGCTGGCCCTCCCTCGACGCGAACACCGCTGCGGAAACCGACCCGAACACCGCTGCGGACACCGACGCGAAGCCCACCACCGCCCTCAGCGAGGCCTGACGGCCCCGTCTCCTCCCCATCGGCGCCCCCGCGACCTCCTCGCGGGGGCGCCGCCCGCTTCCCCGAAAACCCGTCGCCCGCGGGCCGCCGCCCGGCATACGCTCGCCGGATGAGCACGCGCACCTTCCGCATCACCGTCCGCGGCGTCTTCGACGGCCTCACCCCCGAGCAGCAGGAGGAGCTGCGGTCGCGCGCGGCCGAGCACGACATCCTGTTCGCCGCGTTCACCCCCGAGGGCCACCTCAGCTACGACCTGAACGCCCGCGCCGTCTTCACCTTCCGCTACCAGGACACCGGCGAGGCCGAGGAGGACATCCTGGAGGCCACCGAGCGCGCCGAGCGGTCCGCCCGCGCCTGGCTCGACGACCGCGGCTACGGCTACAAGAACCTCCGCTCCCAGGCCGAGGACCTCTCCCAGGCCCCGCTCGGCAAGCGGCAGCGCCGCGCCGCCCGCGAGGCCTGAGCACCGCGGCTCGGGCCCCTCGGCCCGAGCCCCGGGGGAAAACCCGCCGCGCCGCTCCGACCTACGCCTCCCTGCTCGCCCCGCGCACCCGCGCGCTGCTCGCCGAGCACGGCATCACGGTGACCGACTACCGCCCCCTGCAGGCCCACCGGCCCCGGGCGACCCACCGGGGCACCACTCCGGCGTGACCCGCCGGGCCGCCCACTCCGGCGCGAGCCCTCTGGTCTGTACCACCCCGACGCGCCGACCGGCGTACGCCGTGGGACTCCCAGAAGGTCGGCACACGGCCTCCTTGGCAGGCCTCCACCAACATGTCATTGTCAATCATCACGTCAGATCCTTTACTCCCAAGGGGAGTTGTGGCGATCGACGCTAGATGCCGAGTCGTCATGCGCTCCCGCGAAAACCAGGTCAGCACACCTTCCACCTCCGGTCATCCCTACCCCCACACCCCCACCCAGCCGACCGACCATCAGCGGAGAACCCCATGCCGGACCTCGATCTCAACCTGCTCGTCGCCCTGGACGCCCTGCTGGAGGAGGGCAGCGTGACCGGTGCCGCCGAACGGCTGCACACCTCGGCCCCGGCGATGAGCCGCACGCTCGGACGGCTGCGCCGGGTGCTCGGCGATCCACTCCTGGTCCGGGCCGGGCGCGGGCTGGTGCCGACACCGCGCGCGGTGGAACTGCGCTCCGAGGTCCGAGCCCTGGTCAGCCGGGGCCAGGCGCTGCTGATACCGCCCGCCGCCGCCGAACCGGCCCAGCTCAACCGCCGCTTCACCCTGCAGACCGGCGACGTCCTGCTGACCACGATCGGCGCGTCCCTGCTCGCCGCGGTCCGCGCCCAGGCCCCGACCGTGACCCTGCGCTTCCTCGGGGACGACCTGGAGGGCACCAGCGCGATGCGCGACGGTCTGATCGACCTGGAGGTCGGCGTCACCGACCACCTCGACCCCGAGACCCGCACCGAACCCCTCGCCACCACCCGACTGGTGGGCATCGCCCGCACCGGCCACCCGCTGACCACCGGCGCGCCCCCGACCGCCGAGGAGTTCGCCGCCGCCGACCACCTCACGGTCTCCCGGCACGGCCGCGGCCCCGGCCAGGTCGACCAGCGCCTCGCCCAACTCGGCCTCGCCCGCCGCGTGGTGGCCAGCGTGCCGAGCTACCCGGCAGCGCTCTTCCTGCTCCGCGACACCGAACTCGTCGGTCTCGCCCCGGCCCGCCTGGGCACCCCGGCGGCCGAGGCCCTCGGGCTGACCACCTTCCCCCTCCCGGTCGACCTCCCCGACGTGGTCCTGAGCATGGCCTGGCACCCGCGCAACGACCAGGACGCCGGCCACCGCTGGCTGCGCGACATGGTCCGCGGCGTCGTCGCCTCCCCCGCCGGCCCGGCCCGTCCGCTGCCGGCCCTCACCCTCCCGGACCCCGCGCGCCCGGCCCCCCGCCCCGCCCTGACCGCCCGCTGACCCCACTGGCCCCGATGGCCCCGATGGCCGCACCGACCCCACCGGCCCGGCCGTCGGCCCCCACCGACACCGCGGCGGCGCACCACGGGCCCCTGCCCCGGTGCGCCGCCGGATCACGCGTCGGTGGCTACGCCGTGCGGCGCAGCAGGGCCAGGTACATCGCGTCCGTGCCGTGCAGGTGCGGCCAGAGCTGGACGTCCGGGCCGTCGCCGAGGGACGGGACGCCGGGCAGCAGCGGCCGCGCGTCGATCCACTCGACCCGGGCGCCCTCGGTGCGCAGGACGTCGTCCACCACCGCGCGGGTCTCCGCGAGGTGCGGGGAGCAGGTGGCGTAGCCGACCACGCCGCCGATCCGGGTGGCCTCGACGGCCGAGCGCAGCAGGTCGCGCTGGAGCGGGCCGAAGGCGGCGACGTCCTGCGGGCGGCGGCGCCAGCGGGCCTCGGGGCGGCGGCGCAGGGCGCCGAGGCCGGAGCACGGGACGTCGACGAGGACGCGGTCGAAGCCGCCGGAGCGCCAGGCGGGGCGGGTGCCGTCGGCGGCGATCACGGTGTACGGGCCGGGGTTGCCGTCCAGCGCCCGGGCGACCAGCCGGGCCCGGTGCGGCTGCTTCTCGCTGGCGACCAGCGCCGCGCCGCGCTCGGCGGCGAGCGCGCCGAGCAGCGCGGCCTTGCCCCCGGGGCCGGCGCAGCCGTCCAGCCAGAGCCGGTCCGGGCCGTCCAGCGGCGCGGCGGCGAGCGCCAGGGCGACCAGCTGGCTGCCCTCGTCCTGGACGCCGGCCCGGTTCTCCTGCACGGCCGCGATCGAGCCCGGGTCGCCGCCCTCGGCGAGCCGCAGCGCGAACGGGGACCAGCGGCCCGGCTCGGCCTCCGGCAGCGCGTCGGCCAGCTCGCCGACGGCGGCCCGGCCGGGGCGGGCCACCAGGGTGACCTCGGGACGCTCGTTGTCGGCGCGCAGCAGCCGCTCCACGGCGGCGCGCCCGGCGTCGTCCGGCTGCCAGCGGCCGAGCGAGTCCCACAGGGCGGCGACCACCCAGCGCGGGTGGGAGTGCACGACGGCGAGGTGGTCCTCGGCGTCCTGGTCGTACGGCGGGGCGACCCGCTCGATCCAGGCGTCCAGGTCGTGGGCGCTGATCCGGCGCAGCACGGCGTTGACGAACTTGGCCTTGCCGTCGCCGAGCACCACCCGGGCCAGCTCGACGGTGGCCGAGACGGCCGCGTGGCTGGGGATGCGGGTGGTGAGCAGCTGGTGGGCGCCGAGCGAGAGCACGTCGAGGACCGGCGGGTCGACCTTGCTGAGCGGGCGGTCGATGCAGGCGGCGATCACCGCGTCGTAGGTGCCCTGGAGCCGGAGGGTGCCGTAGACCAGCTCGGTGGCGAGGGCCGCGTCGCGGCGGTCCATGCCCTTCTGCTCGGCCTCGCGGAGCAGCGAGGGGAGGATGAGGTTGGCGTAGGCGTCGCGCTCGTCGACGGCGCGCAGGGCGCGGAAGGCGACGATGCGCGCCGGGTCCTTCTTCGGGCGCCGGTGCGGGCGCGGGGCGCGCTTTCCGCCGGACGCACCGGTGGTGCCGGAGGTGCCGTGGGTACTGCCGGACGTGCTCATGGGATGTGCCTCAAAGTGCTGCGGGGGCTATTTCTGGATCTCTCGAACAGTAACGCGGAAAGCCGGTCCCGGCCGGTCACGGGCGCTCTCGGCCGTACTCGGCCGCTCTCAGCCGCTCTCGCCCAGCCGCTCGCCGGACTCGATGCGCGCGCCGCGGGCCCAGTCCGCCGCCCGCATGGCCTTCTTGCCCTGCGGGCGCACCTCGCCGAGCTCCACCTCGTGGCTGCCGGTGCCGACCCGGACGCTGTTCTTGCCGACGGCCAGCTCGCCCGGCGCCAGGGCGGCGGCCTCGGGCAGCAGCCGCACCGGGCCGGTGACCTTGAGCCGCTCGCCGCGGAACTCGGTCCAGGCGCCGGGCGCGGGGGCGCAGCCGCGCACCACCCGGTCCACCCTCAGCGCGGGCGCGGTCCAGTCGATCCGGGCGTCCTCGACGGTGATCTTGGGCGCGAGGGTGACGCCCTCGGCGGGCTGCGGGACGGCGTGCAGGGTGCCGTCGGCGATGCCGTCCATGGTGGCGGCGAGCAGCCGGGCGCCCGAGTGGGCGAGCCGCTCCAGCAGGTCACCGCTGGTGTCGGCGGGGCGGACCTCCTCGGTGAGCACCCCGAAGACCGGCCCGGAGTCCAGGCCCTGCTCGATCAGGAAGGTGGACGCGCCGGTGACCTCGTCGCCGGCCATCACCGCGTGCTGGACGGGGGCGGCGCCGCGCCAGGCGGGGAGCAGCGAGAAGTGCAGGTTGACCCAGCCGTTCTCGGGGATCTCCAGGGTGCCGGGGCGCAGCAGGGCGCCGTAGGCGACGACCGGACAGCAGTCGGGGGCGAGCTCGGTCAGCCGGGCGACGAAGTCGGGGTCGCTCGGCTTCGCCGGCTTGAGGACCTCGATCCCGGCCTCCTCGGCGCGCTGGGCGACGGGGCTGGCGACGAGCTTGCGGCCGCGGCCGGCGGGGGCGTCGGGGCGGGTGACCACCGCGACGACCTCGTGCCGGTCGGAGGCGAGCAGGGCGTCCAGGGCGGGAACGGCGACCTCGGGGGTGCCGGCGAACACGAGGCGCATCAAGTGCCTTTCTGCAGTGCGGAGTTGGCTGGTTCGAAGGAGGGTGTCAGCGCGCCGCGCCGAAGGTGCTGTGCGGGGAGACCTTGACCACGGGAGCGGGGCCGGAGCCCCAGTCCGACTCGCGTATCGCCTTGAGCGCGGCCTTGCGCTGCTCGGTGTCGAGGCGGTCGATGAAGATGATGCCGTCGAGGTGGTCGGTCTCGTGCTGGATGCAGCGGGCGAGCAGCTGGGTGCCCTCGATGGTGACCGGGTCGCCGTGCATGGTGAAGCCGCGGGCGACGACGCCGTGCGCGCGCCGGGTGTCGTAGCGCAGGCCGGGCAGCGAGAGGCAGCCCTCGGGGCCCTCCTGCTCCTCCTCGCTGAGCGACAGGTCGGGGTTGATCAGATGGCCGGTGACGCCGTCCACGTGATAGGTGAACACCCGTAGGGAGACGCCGAGTTGGGGCGCCGCCAGACCGGCGCCGGGGGCGTCGAGCATGGTGTCCGTGAGGTCCTTGACGAGGGTGCGGAGCTCCTTGTCGAAGGTGGTGACGGGCTGGGCGGTGGCGCGCAGGACGGGGTCTCCGAAGATGCGGATCGGCTGGATCGCCACGGAAGCGGGCTCCTGTCCGTCGGGGTCCGGGGTGCGGGGGTCTGGCTGCTGGCGACGAGCGGGCCGAGCGGTGTGCGCACGGCCGTCGGCCAGTCTATGCAATCCGTCCGGACCGGGTCCCGGCACATCCCGCTCGCCCCGGCTGCGTGACCCCGGCGGGCGGTCCGGCGTTGGTCAAGTGGAATTGACCGTGGCCGGAGCGCGCGGGAAGGGCGCTCCGGCCGAGCCGAACCGTACGGAAGGTGGCACGTAAGCCATGGCCGAGCAGATCAACCACGACGCCCGGGCGCGGGCGAGCCTGCACCTGCTGGTGCGGGACATCGAGCGGGTGAGGCGACAGGTCGACGCCCTGCGGACGCTCACCGCCCAGTTGGGCAACGTCTACCGGCCGCGCCGGCCCAGCACCTCGGCGGGCTTCGTCGTGTACGGGCGGGCCCCGGCGCCGACGGTGCGCCTGGCGCAGGAGCTGCGGGAGAGCGTGGAGACGCTGGTGGCGGCGGCGGTCGAGTTCGACCGCGCGCTGGGCTTCTCCTGGGACTCGGTGGGCTCGGCCCTCGGGGTCACCAAGCAGGCGGTGCACCGCCGGTACGGCATGCGCCGGCCGACCAGTGAGCTGCTGGCGGCGGGCGGCGCGGTGCCGGGCCCCAGCCGCCCGGACCGCTCCGAGGAGCTGCCCGGCCACACCCCGGCGGTCGCCCACGGGCCGGCCCACCCGCCGGAGCGCGACCGCTCCCCCGCCCCGACCGGACTCGCCGCGACCGTCCCGGCCGCCCGCCAGGGCGCCCTCGACCGCACCAGCCTCGACCGCCCCGCGCTGGACCGCACCGCCCTCGACCGCACCGCCCTCGACCGCGCCCCCCTCGACCGCCCCGCGCTGGACCGCCCCGGCGTCCCGCTGCGCGGCTGACGCCCCCGGACGCCGGGTGGGGGCCGCGGTACGGACACCGCGCCCCTCACCCGACGTCCACCACCCCGAACCCCGGCCACCCCGACACCCGTCCCACCGACACCCGCCGGCCGACACCCGTCAGCCGATGTCCGTCGGATCGATCCGCACCTTGACCGTCTCCGGCGTCCGCAGCGCGATCCGCGCGATCTGCGCTGCCTTCAGCGCCGCCGCCAGCGCCGCGCCCTGCCCGGGCGGCACCCGCAGCAGCGCGCGCTCCTGCTCCTCCCCCCGCAGCGCCGCCACCGGCACCGGCCCGAGCACATCCGCCTCCTCCGGCAGCCGGACCAGGTTCAGCAGGTCCGCCACCGCCGCCGGGCTGCCGGTCACCGAAGCCATCCGGGCGACCGGCGGGAAGTGCAGCTGCGCACGCTCGTCCAGCTCCAGCCCGGCGTGCCCGAGCGGGTCCCAGCGCACCAGCGCCTGCACCGGCCGCGCCGTCGGCTCGGCGACCACCACCACCGTCCCGCCCTCGGTGGCCGGCCGCACCAGCGCGGCGGCGGCCAGCCAGAGCCGCAGCGCCTCCTCCCCGGCCCGCAGGTCGGGCCGGCTCAGCAGCGCCCAGCCGTCCAGCAGCAGCGCCGCCGCGTACCCGCCGCCGCCCTCGACGACCGGCTCCGCGCCGGGCGTGGAGATCACCAGCGCCGGCTCGTCCGGGACGGTGGGCAGCACCGCGTCCCGCCCGGAGGTGCGCACCGGAACGCGCGGGAACGCCTTGCCCAGCTCCTCCGCCGTCCGCCGGGCGCCGATCACCTGCGCCCGCAGCCGGAACGAGCCGCACTCCGGGCAGTGCCAGTCCCGCTCCTCCACGCCGCACCACTGGCAGCGCAGCGGCGCGTCCGCCCCGGCCGCCTCCAGCGGGCCCTCGCAGCGCCGGCAGCGGGCGGGCGTGCGGCAGCGCCCGCAGGCCAGTCGGGGCACGTAGCCGCGCCGGGGCACCTGGATGAGCACCGGCCCGCCGGCCGCGAGGCCCTCCCGGGCCGCCTCCCAGGCGACCGAGGGAAGCCGGGCGGCCTGGGCGGCGGCGTCCCGGTGCTGGTCCTGGTCGGTGACGGTGCGCACCCGCGGCGCGGTGCGGCGGACGGTCTCCCGGTCGGCGGCCAGCGACCGGGCCCAGCCGGTGCGCACCAGCTGGGCGCCCTCCACCGTGACGACGTGCCCGCCGAGCAGCACGGCCGCGCCCTCCTCGGCGGCGCGCAGCAGGGCGACCTCCCGCACGTGCGGGTGCGGGCTGCGCGGATCGCCGTGGCTGGAGTCGCCGTCGGACCAGACCACGACCAGCCCGAGGTCGTGCACCGGTGCGAACATCGCGGCCCGGGTGCCGATGGCGGCGTGCACCGAGCCGCGGCTGACCTGCAGCCACCGCCGGTAGCGCTCGCGCGGGCCGAGGTCGGCGGCCAGCACGGCGTGCATGCCCTCGCCGAGCAGCTCGGTCAGCGCCCGGTCGACCCGGGCGACCGAGCGGCCGTCCGGCAGCACCACCAGGGCGCCGCGCCCGCCGGCCAGGGTGGCGGCGACGGCGCGGGCGATCTCGTACGGCCAGCCGGGCCCGGGCAGCGCCGCCCAGACCGCGCGCGGCGGGCCGCCGTCGGCCAGCGCGGCGAGGAAGTCCGGGCCGGCCGGGTAGCGCGACCAGCCGCCGGGCGCGGGCGCCGGCGGGCGGGGGCGGGGCGGCGGCGAGGGCTCGGCCTCCGCCTTGGCGTGCCGGGGCGGCACCGCCAGCTGCAGCACGTCGGCCAGCGTGCCCGCGTACCGGTCGGCGACGGTGCGGCAGAGCCGCAGCAGCGGCGGGGTGAGCACCGGCTCCGGCGAGAGGACCTGGGCGAGCGGGGCGAGCGGGCCGGGGAAGTCGCTCTTCTCCAGCCGGGCGACGATGAAACCGTCGTGCAGCTCCCCCCCCTCACGCTGCCCTTTGACCACACGCGCCCCGAAACGCACCCGGACCCGCACACCGGGCTGTGCGTCCTCGGCCATCGCGGCCGGTACCTCGTAGTCGAAGAACTTGTCGATGGTGAGCACGCCCTTGTCGACGACCACCCGGGCGACCGGCAGGTGCTCGGCCCGCTTGGCGCCGCGCCAGCTGCGCGGCTTGGCCCGGCGGACCGTCTCCCGGATGAACGCCAGCTGCTCCGGCGCCCCGCCCTCGTCACTCCCCTGCGTGCTGCTCATCGCCCCAAGTAGTACCAGGTCGCACCGACAAAACGGCAGGTGGCGGCCGCCCCGGGGGGCGGGGGGGCCCCCCCCGCCGGGTTTAGCGCGGGTACCCCCGCGAAGGCCCCCCGCCCGTGTTGAACTGGGCCCCCCCGGGGGGGCCCGCCCCCGGG
>NZ_JBHVIV010000068.1:0-49269 GCF_042799475.1 Kitasatospora sp. NPDC057692
CCGCCAGCGCGGCGGCCTGCGCCAGCCGGGCCTCCTCGGCCCGCTGCAGCGCCTCCTCCGCCCGGCGCCGCTGCTCCTCACGCGCCAGGTCGCGCTGCCGCTGGAGCTCCGCCCGGGCGGCCGCCTCCTCGGCGAGCCGCTTGCGCTCGGCCTCCTCGGCGGCCCGGCGCGCCTCTTCCTCGGCGCGCCGCTTCGCTTCCTCCTCGGCCCGGAGGCGGGCCTCCTCCTCGGCCTTCTTCCGAGCCTCCTCGGCGGCCTTGCGCGCGGCCTCGGCTGCGGCCCGCTCGGCCTCCTCCTTCGCCAGCCGCTCCTTCTCGGCCTGCTCGGCCCGCAGCTGCGCCAGCACCTCCTGGCGCTTGCGCTCGGCGGCCTCCTCCTCGGCCTTCTTGCGGGCCTCCTCCTCGGCCCGGCGCCGCGCCTCCTCGGCCGCCTTCCGCTCCCGCTCGGCGCGGGCGGCCTTCTCCTGCTCGGAGAGCGGCAGCTCGCGGTCGAGCCGGTGGCGGATCGCGGTGGTGACGACACCGGGGGCCTGGCTGCCGTCGACGACGAGGTAGCGCGCCGCATCGGCCGCGGCGAGCGCCAGGAAGCCGGAGCGGACCCGCTGGTGGAACTCGGTCGGCTCGGACTCCAGCCGGTCCAGGGCCTCGGTGAACCGCTCCCGGGCCCGGGTCGGGTCGACGTCCAGGACGACGGTCAGGTCGGGCATCAGCCCCCCGGTCGCCCAGCGCGAGATCCGGGCGACCTCGGTGGCGGCCAGGTCGCGGCCGGCGCCCTGGTAGGCGATGGAGGAGTCCATGTACCGGTCGGTGATGACCACCGCGCCGCGGGCTAGCGCCGGGCGGATCACGTTCTCGACGTGCTCGGCCCGGTCGGCCGCGTAGATGAGGGCCTCGGCGCGGTGCGAGAGGCCGGTGTTGCCGACGTCCAGGACGAGCCCGCGCAGCCGCTGGCCGACCGGGCTGCCGCCGGGCTCGCGGGTGAGCACGACCTCGTGGCCCTTGCCGCGGATCCACTCCGCGAGCGCCTGGGCCTGGGTGGACTTGCCGGCGCCGTCGCCGCCCTCCAGCGCGATGAAGAAGCCGGTGCCCGCCCGGTGCGGGGCCGGGCCGGTGGCGCCGCGCACCGCGTCGGCGAGGTCACGGCCGAACGGCACGGTGCCGCGCCGGTCGTCGGCGCGCAGCAGCACGACGGCGGCCAGCCCCAGGGTGAGCAGTCCGGCGGTGGCGACCGCGAGGGCCGCGCCGCCGTGGATGAAGGTGAACGAGCCGGGCTCGACCGTGCCGTACTCGACCTCCCCGTAGGCGGCGGCGATCAGCGGGACGCCGACCAGCGCGGCGCCGACCACGGCCCGCAGCACCGCGTACAGGTGCTCGGTGACCTGGGGCAGCCGGACCTCCTCGACCTCTTGGGCGAGCAGGGTGCGGCCGGTGGAGATCGCCACCCCGGCGGCCAGCGCGGCCAGCACGGTGAGCAGCAGGACCAGCACGAAGTCCACCACCAGGCCGGCCAGGATCAGCGCGACGCCCTCGGTGAGCAGGGCGAGCGCGAGCAGCCGGCGGCGGGAGAGCGAGGGCAGCACGGACCGGGTGAGCCGGACGCCGAGCGAGGGGACGCCGGTGGCGGCCAGCACCAGCAGGCCGTAGCCGATCGGCCCGGCGCCGTGCTCGGCGGCGGTCAGCAGGGCCAGCGCGGCGACGCCGGCCATCGTGGCGTACCCGGCGGCGACGGCGAAGGTGAAGTAGGGGGCGGAGCCGGTGCGACCCTTGGCCAGGGCCGGGCCGGGGGTCGCGTCGGCCGGGGCGCGCAGGCCGCGCAGCGGCGAGACCGGCGGTACCCGGACGGGGCCGCCGGGCAGCTCCTGGAGGTGCACCCGGGCGGCCGAGACGGCGAACAGGGCGGCCGCCCCGAGCGCGGCGAAGGTGGCCTGGTGGGCGCGCAGCCAGTCCGAGCCGAGCGCGGCGACGACGTTGTTGAGCAGCGTGAGCGCGACCAGCGCGGCCGCGCCGAGCGGCACGGTGGCCCAGCCGGTGCGGTGGTCCAGGGTCCGGACGGTGGCCAGGTCGGCGGCGGACGGGCGCTGCTCGGCCGCCGGGGCGTACACGTCGGCGGGCGGCAGCAGTGCGGGGACGGCGGCGGCCTTGGCGATCGCCCAGACCCGTTCGGCGGCGCCGGTCAGGAAGACGGTGGCGAGCAGCACCCAGGTCGCGGCGCCGGAGCGCTCGGGACCGGAGCCCAGCCAGACGATCCACCAGGGGGCGACGCCGATCAGCACGGCGCGCAGCGCGTCGGCGCCGAACAGCGTCCAGCGCCGGTCGAGCCTCCCGCTGAGCAGCCCGTGCACGGGGCCGAGCAGGGCGGCGCCGACCAGTCCGGTGGCGGCCAGCCGGGTGGCGAGGACGGCGGCGACGGCGAAGGCGAGGCTGCGCGGCGGGTCGCCGAACGGCCCGCCGAACACCGCGGCGATCACGGTGAGCATCAGCAGTACCAGCAGGCCGAGCCGGTCGGCGGTGCCGCCGATCAGCTGGGTGGTCCACAGCCGCCGGTAGGGGCGCAGCCGCAGCAGCGCCCGGATCCGCTCGCCGGCGGTACCGGCGGGCGCGGTCTCCGGCCGGTCGGGCACGCCGGTGCCGGCGGCCGCCGCGGCGCTGGGGGTGGGCTGCTCCTCGCTCGTCATACGGTCAGCGTAGCGGTCGGGGGATGGCGCAAAAGAGGGGAGCGCGGCTCCGGAACGGCACCGCCGCCGGGTTGTGACGATCCGCGCACGTCCCTGTCACGCCCGGTCCCCGGGTCCGCCGGGGCGGATCGGCGAACGGTTCGGGCCCGCGCCGCCGGGGGCGGACACGGGCCCGGGTGCGACCGACCGGGGGTCAGCCCTCGTCGGTGGCGGTGGTCTTGCTCGCGGCGGTCTTCTTGGCCACCGCCGTCTTGGTGGCGGCCTTCTTCGCGGTGGTGGTCTTCTTCGCCGCCGTCTTGGCCGCCGTGGTGGTCTTCTTGGCGGCCGTCTTGGTCGCGGTCTTCTTGGCCGCCGCCTTCTTCGCCGGGGCCTTCTTCGCCGTCTTCTTCACCGGTCCGCGCGCCCGCTTCTCGGCGAGCAGCTCGTAGCCGCGCTCGGGGGTGATGGTCTCGACGGCGTCGTCCTTGCGGAGCGTGGCGTTGGTCTCGCCGTCGGTCACGTACGGCCCGAACCGGCCGTCCTTGACCACCACCGGGCGCTCGCTGACCGGGTCGGTGCCCAGCTCCTTGAGCGGCGGCGCGGCGGCGGCGCGGCCGCGCTGCTTAGGCTGGGCGTAGATCGCCAGCGCCTCCTCCAGCGTGACCGTGAACAGCTGGTCCTCGTCGGCGAGCGAGCGGGAGTCGGTGCCGCGCTTCAGGTACGGGCCGTAGCGGCCGTTCTGCGCGGTGATCTCCACGCCCTCCTGGTCGACGCCGACCACCCGCGGCAGCGAGAGCAGCTTCAGCGCGTCCTCCAGCGTGACGGTGTCCAGCGACATCGTCTTGAACAGCGAGGCGGTCCGCGGCTTGACGGCGTTCTTGCCGGTCTTGGGCGTGCCCTCGGGGAGGATCTCGGTGACGTACGGGCCGAACCGGCCCTTCTTGGCGACCAGCTGGTTGCCGCTGACCGGGTCCGCGCCGAGCTCGTAGTCGCCGCTGGGGCTGGCCAGCAGTTCCTCGGCCAGCTCGACGGTCAGCTCGTCCGGCGGCAGCTCGTCCGGGATGTCGGCGCGCTGGCCGGGCTCGCCCTCGACCTCGGAGGCGCGCTCCACGTACGGGCCGTAGCGGCCGACCCGCAGGGTGATGTCGTCGCTGACCCGGAACGAGCTGATCTCCCGGGCGTCGATCGCGCCGAGGTCGGTGACCAGTTCCTTCAGGCCGCCCAGGTGGTCGCCGTCGCCGTTGCCGGCCTCGGCGGCGCCGCCGGTGGCGACACCCTCGCCCTCGCCGAAGTAGAAGCGCTTGAGCCACGGCACGGACTGCGCCTCGCCGGCCGCGATCCGGTCGAGGTCGTCCTCCATCTTCGCGGTGAAGTCGTAGTCGACCAGCCGGCCGAAGTGCTTCTCCAGCAGGTTGACCACGGCGAAGGAGAGGAACGACGGCACCAGCGCCGTCCCCTTCTTGAAGACGTACCGGCGGCCGATGATGGTGTCGATGATCGAGGCGTAGGTGGAGGGGCGGCCGATCTCCCGGTCCTCCAGCTCCTTGACCAGCGAGGCCTCGGTGTAGCGGGCCGGCGGCTTGGTGGCGTGGCCCTCGGGGGTGAGCTGCTCGGCGGCCAGCGGGTCGCCCTCGGCGACCTGCGGCAGCCGGCGCTCGCGGTCGTCCAGCTCGGCGTTCGGGTCGTCGGCGCCCTCGACGTAGGCCTTGAGGAAGCCGTGGAAGGTGATGATCTTGCCGGAGGCGGAGAACTCGACGTCCCGGCCGTCGGCGGCCCGGCCGCCCACCTTCACGGTGACCGACTGGCCGACCGCGTCCTTCATCTGGGAGGCGACGGTGCGCATCCAGATCAGCTCGTAGAGCTTGAAGTCGTCGCCGCTCAGGCCGGTCTCGGCGGGGGTGCGGAAGCGGTCGCCGGAAGGGCGGACCGCCTCGTGCGCCTCCTGCGCGTTCTTCACCTTGGAGGCGTAGGTGCGCGGCGCGTCCGGCAGGTAGTCGGCCCCGTAGAGCTGGGTGACCTGCGCGCGGGCGGCGGAGACGGCGGTGTCCGACAGCGTGGTGGAGTCGGTGCGCATATAGGTGATGAAGCCGTTCTCGTACAGCTTCTGGGCCACCTGCATGGTCCGCTTGGCGCCGAAGCCCAGCTTGCGGCTGGCCTCCTGCTGGAGCGTGGTGGTGCGGAACGGCGCGTACGGCGAGCGGCGGTAGGGCTTGGACTCGACGCCGCGCACCGCGAAGGCGGTCTGCTCCAGGGCGGCGGCCAGCGCGCGGGCGGCCTGCTCGTCCAGGTGGAGGGTGTTGGCACTGTTGGCCTTGAGGCGGCCGTCCTGGCCGAAGTCGCGGCCGCTGGCGATCCGCTTGCCGTCGACGGCGATCAGCCGGGCGCCGAAGCTCTCCGGGTTGGCCGCGTCGGCCGCGGTGCGGCCGGTGCCGAAGGTGCCGACCAGGTCCCAGTACGAGGCCGAGCGGAACGCCATCCGCTCGCGCTCGCGCTCGACGACCAGCCGGGTCGCGACCGACTGCACGCGGCCGGCCGACAGCTTCGGCATGACCTTCTTCCAGAGCACCGGCGAGACCTCGAAGCCGTACAGGCGGTCGAGGATGCGACGGGTCTCCTGGGCGTCGACCAGGCGCTGGTTCAGCTGGCGCGGGTTGGCCACCGCCTCCTGGATGGCGGACTTGGTGATCTCGTGGAACACCATCCGGTGCACCGGCACCTTGGGCTTGAGCACCTGCTGGAGGTGCCACGCGATGGCCTCGCCCTCGCGGTCCTCATCGGTGGCGAGGAAGAGCTCGTCGGACTCCGCGAGCAGCGACTTCAACTTGCTGACCTGGGACTTCTTGTCCGCGTTGACCACGTAGATCGGCGCGAAGTCGTGGTCCACGTCCACACCGAGCCGGCGCACCTCACCGGTGTACTTGTCCGGGACCTCGGCGGCCGTGCTGGGGAGGTCGCGAATGTGCCCGACGCTCGCCTCGACGATGTAGCCGGGGCCCAGGTAGCCCTTGATCGTCTTCGCCTTGGCCGGCGACTCGACAATGACGAGTCGCTGTCCGTGCGCGGTCTCGCTGCTCGGGGACACCTTCGCTCTTCTCTCCCGGTCGTTACGTGAGCTGGTCGGCGCTGGCAGCACGGGCTGCGCTCCGCCCGACCCCTCCACCGTCCCGGGGCTGCCGCTGTACGACGACCCCACCAGCGGAGTGTGACCGTACCCCGGCCACCCTTGTCAAACGGACGGATCCCGCAATTTCACCGGCAAGGCCGACCGACGCCACTCGAACGGTAACCCGAGGGCGGCGCATCGCGCCCTGCGGAGGGGGGCTTCGGCGGGTTTCGAAGGATGGAATGACGGATTTCAAAATCTGTCAACGGAATATCCGCCCCCGGATCCGGCCGGTGCGGGACCGTCGCGATCCGTCCCGCGGGGGCTCGGGCCGGACTCGGTGGAGGCTGGGCCGGACTCGGTGGAGGCCCGGCCGGGGGACGGCTACCCGGCGGCGACCAGCAGAAGTGCCCCGGCGGCCAGGCAGCCGAGGCCGAGCGCCGTCCACAGCAGGTCGGCGACGAGGGCCCGCGGACCGGTCTCCTCCGGCGCGAGCACGGCGAGGCCGGGACGGCGGGGATCGTAGGCGATCCGGACGGAGGTGCCCGGGACGAACCGGGGCGGGCGCCGCAGCGGGGTGTGGCCGCGCGGGCGGGTCAGCACCAGCTCGCAGGCGTCGACGGCCAGGACCCCGTGTGCTCCGGCGCCGTACGCTCCCGCCGAGCCGACGGCCGCGGGCTCGGTGGCGAAGGAGAGCAGCGGCGCGCTGTCGAGTTCGCCGTGCGCGTCGGACTCGGCGACCACGGTCGCGAGGACCGTCCGCCCCCGGCGGCGCACCCGACGGCGCACGCGCGCTTCGGCGGCGCACCAGAGCAGGAGTGCGCCGCCGAAGAGGGCGAGTACCGCGCCCCCCGCCGTCGCCGTCGTCGTGTCCACCCCAGCCGCCCCCAGCTCTGTCCACAGCCTGTGGACAGAGCCTCACAGCCCACGGCCAACGAGGGGCAGATCTTAGGCGAACAATCGAAGAACCAGGGGGAACCGGGTGGTGAACCGACGGCGCCCCGGGCACCACCGGCCAGGGCGCCGCTTCGGCCGCCGGCGCCCGGCTCCGGGGGCTCGGCCCACCGGCGCTCGGCTCACCGGCGGGCGGCCCGCCCAGGCTCAGCCCACCGGCCGGATGAACCCCTGCTCGGTGAGCAGCCGCAGCGACTCCGGCACCCGGTCCCGCAGCACCACCCGGTCCTCGCCGAGCAGCCGGGCGATCGCGTCGACGATCTCGCCCGCCGCCAGCGTCCCGTCGCAGACCCCGACGAAGCCGGCGCCCACCGTGTCGACCTTGGTGGCCCGGCGCATCCCCCGGTTGTGACGGAGGATCACATGCTCCGGGTCCTCCGCCCCCGGAGCGCCCACCTGCTCCTGGACGACCTCGTCGGCCAGCACGTACCGCGCCGCCAGCAGGGCCGCGTCGTCGTGGGTGCGCAGGAAGTCCTGCCGGTCGAACCACTCCTCGATGTGCGGGCCGAGCGGCTGCTCCACCGGGTGCGGCCACTCCTCCACCCGGACGGTCGGCTGCGCGGCGCCGCTCGCCCGCAGGGTGATCCAGCCGAAGCCGATGCCCTCGACCCGGCCGGCCTCGAAGGCGTCCAGCCACTCCCCGTACCGGGCCCGGTAGTCGCCGCCCGGACCGCGGTGGTCGCCGCCGTCGCGCAGCCAGAGCTCCGCGTACTGGGCCACGTCCTGCACCTCGCGCTGGACGACCCAGGCGTCCAGCCCGGTGCCGGCCACCCAGCCGGCCAGCCGGTCGTGCCAGTCCTCGCCCCTGACGTGCTGCCAGTTCGCCAGCAGCTGGCAGTAACCGCCCGGTTCCAGGTGGTCGGCGGCCGAGCGGACCAGGCTGCGGCAGAGGTCGTCGCCCGCCATCCCGCCGTCCCGGTAGGTGAACCGGCCGGCCGGCGAGATCACGAACGGCGGGTTGGAGACGATCAGGTCGAAGCGCCGCTCGCCCACCGGCTCGAAGAGGCTGCCGGTGGCGGTCTCCGTGTTGTCGAAGCCCGACAGCGCCAGGGTCAGCTCGGTGAAGCGCAGCGCCCGTGCGTTGAGGTCGGTGGCGGTCACCCGCTGGGCGTGCCGGGCGGCGTGCAGCGCCTGCACGCCCGAGCCGGAACCGAGGTCCAGCACCGAGCGGACCGGCCGGCGCACCGTGATGTTGGCCAGTGTGGTGGACGCGCCGCCCACCCCGAGCACCAGGTCCTTGCGGGCCACGCCGTGCGCGGTCTCGCCGGAGCCGATCCCGCCCGCGCCGCCGACCGAGCAGCCCAGGTCGGAGACCACCCAGGCGTCCGAACCCGGCAGCCCGGCGACCTCGTTGGCGTACGGGCGGATGTCCACGGTGGCGCGCACCAGCTCGCCGTCCGGGCGCAGCCAGCCGTCGGTCAGGCAGTCCTCCACCGGCAGCGCGGCGGCGGCCGCCTTGTACGGCACGGGCTGCTGCAGCAGGAAGAGCCGCACCAGCGTCTCCAGCGGGCTGCCGCCGCGGGTCGCGCGCAGCGCGGGGACCGCCTCGCTGCGGGCCAGCGCCGCGTACCCGGTGGGCCCGAGCAGGTCCAGGCAGCCGTCGGCGGTGTACGAGGCGGCGAGCAGCGCCTCGCGCAGCTTGGCGAGGCGGGTCGGGTCGAGAACGGGGCTACTGATCACCCCGCCATTGTCCCCCGCGCGGTCGCCCGCGCCCGCCCTCCTCGCCCGCTCCTCCGGGGCCTCCCCGCCGCCCCTGCACCGCCGCCCCCTCGGCCGGGGGCCGAGGGGGTGCGGGTTCGAACGCGGGTACCTGCGCGGGGGTACCCGAGCGGGGTACGGCGCGAGGCGGGGGCGGGTGCGGTCCGGTCAGCCCGCCGAGGGGGTGGCGGCCGGGGTGGTCGGTGCCGGGGTGGCGGCGGGGTCGCTCACCGCCGGGCTCGCGCCGTCCGTGGCTCCCGCCGCGGGCGTGCCGGTCGGTGCGCCGGTGGCCGCGTCCGTCGGCGTGGCCGCCGCGCTTCCGGTCGAGCCCCCGGTCGGGGCGGCGGCCGCCGCCCCCGGCTTGCAGCCCTCCTGCTTGGCCATCGCCGCGCCCAGTTCGCCGCGCTGAAGCTTGCCCTGCGCCTGCGTGGAGAGCGCGGACAGCTGCCGGATCTGGTCGCCCACGCTGCGCAGCCCGTCGGCGAACTTCGACTGGTCGTCCACGGCGAGCTCGGACAGCTTCTTCTGGACGTCGAGGTAGCCGTCGGCCGCCTTGTTGAGCTCGGCGACGGTGTCCTTCTGCAGGGTGCCGCCGTCGTCCACCTTGGGGGCACCGGCCCCGTCGATGGCCGCGGCGATGTCCTGGTTGGTCTTGGCCAGCTGTCCGATGTCCGTCGAGAGCCTCTTCTGGAGGTCGGCGGGGCCCTCTCCGGTCTTCACCTGCCCGGTGTCCGCCAGCGCGGTCTGTGCCTGGGCGATCGGGTCCTTGGCCGCGCCGCACACCTTCGCCGCCCAGGACTCCAGCTGCTTGCTGTTGTCGTCGCCGCAGCCGACGGCGCCGAACGCGAGCAGCGCCCCGAGCGCGGGTACGGCCAGCAGTCGCTTGTTCACCGGGAGAAGCCCTTTCGGTTTCGGTCGTCGAACTGCGAACCTACACGTCCGCCGTTCGACTCCCGGTTCCCGCCCGGGCCTCCTCCCGCTCTCCCGCCCGCACCGCGCGAAGCCGCGGGCCGCTGCGGAACGCGACGCCGCAGGTCACGCTTCCGCAGGGTCTCGACACGGCAGGCCTCGGCGTCGTCGGCCCCGGCCCCGGCGCCGAGCCGGGCACGGGTGGCGACGCCGGCGCGGGCGCTCAGCGCGCGAGGGCGTCCACCGAGGCCGGCCAGCTCATCCGGATCAGCCCGCCGCCGGCGCCGGCGGTGACCTCCAGGTCCTCTACCAGACCGGTGAGCACCGCGAGGCCGAGGGCGTCCTCGTCCGGCTCGCCGCCGTCTGCCGTGCCGTAGGTCGGGACGGTGTCCAGGCCAGCCTCGTCCTCGACCTCGATGAGGAAACGCTTCTGCTGGTCGATCAGTGCGACGCGCACCGCGCCCTTGACGTCTCCACGCCGGTGCAGACCCACCGCGCGCGAGCATGCCTCGCCGACGGCCAGCCGCACCTCGTCGAGCACCGACTCGTCGACCCCGGCCCGTCTGGCGACTGCCGCGGCTACCAGCCGGGCCGTCCGCACGTGTTCGGGAAGCGCGCTGAATCGAAGTTCGACGGTTGCCATCTCTTCCCCCTCGGGGTGCTCCGACCGGGGCCGGGCTCACGGCCCCTGCGGGCCGGTGTCGACCGGCCCTGGGGCGACCGGACCGGCCGGGGCACGCGGCCCCGGCTCCCGGACGCATAGGGATCGGGCGGGTCGGCCGCCAGGGGCCGACCCGGCCGGGTCAGTCGGTCCTGCTGATCAGTCGGTCGCCTGGACGGCGTCGTCCACCGAGGTGTGGATCGGGAAGACCTTGGTCAGACCGGTGATCCGGAAGATCTTCAGAATGCGCTCCTGGTTGCACACCAGGCGCAGCGAGCCCTCGTGGGCACGCACCCGCTTCAGGCCGCCCACCAGCACGCCGAGGCCGGTGGAGTCCAGGAAGTCCACGCCCTCCATGTCGACGACGAGGTGGTAGCTACCGTCGTTGACGAGCTCGACCAGCTGCTCGCGCAGCTTGGGGGCGGTGTACACATCGATCTCGCCGCCAACCTCGACGACCGTGCGGTCGCCGACTGTACGGGTCGACAGGGACAGGTCCACGGAACCTCCAGCACCTTGCCTTGCTACGTCATTGCGGTCCTCGGCCGGTCGGCCGCCACCGCATGGTCGCGAGCTCCGGGCGCACCCAGCCAGTGCGTGGCAAGCCTCAGCGCTGCGACCCCCGGCCGTACGGCCGTCACGGCCACATTCAACCACCTGCGACCATGCCCGCACGATGGCTTAGGACGATTCTCCGTCACGCCGGTGACACACTGGGTCCTCATGCCGCCGCGTCACAGCCTGCCCGAGGCACTGCTCACGACCCTGTCCACCACCCGAGGGCGGTCGGACCGGCTCACCCATACGGAGCACCTTCCCGCCCGGCCCGCCCGTTATGCGCCGTGGCCCGACTGGATCCGGCCCGAGATCACGGAGTCCGCGCGGGCCACGGGCGTCCGGCAGCCCTGGGCCCACCAGGCGGAGGCGATGAACCTGGCCAAATCCGGTCAATCTGTGGTGATCGCCACAGGGACCGCCTCGGGCAAGTCCCTCGGCTACCTGGCCCCGGTGCTCTCCGACCTGCTGGAGGGCACCGAGGCACCCAACGGCCGCGGCGCCACCGCGCTCTACCTCGCCCCGACCAAGGCGCTCGCCGCCGACCAGCGCCGCCGGGCCGCGGAACTCGCCCCGCCCCGGGTCCGGGCCGCCCTCTACGACGGCGACACCCCGCCCGAGGAGCGCGAGTGGGTCCGCCAGTACGCCTCGTACGTCCTCACCAACCCGGACATGCTGCACCGCGGCATCCTGCCCGCGCACGCCCGCTGGTCCTCCTTCCTCAAGACCCTGCGCTACGTCGTGGTCGACGAGTGCCACGGCTACCGCGGCGTCTTCGGCTCGCACGTGGCCCAGGTGCTGCGCCGACTGCGGCGGATCTGCGCCCGCTACGGCTCCTCGCCGGTCTTCCTGCTCGCCTCCGCCACCACCGCCGACCCGGCCGTGACCGCCCGCCGCCTCACCGGTCTGCCCGCCGAGGCGGTCACCGAGGACGGCTCCCCGCGCGGCCCGGTGGTCTTCGGGCTCTGGGAGCCACCGCTCACCGAGAACGTCGGCGAGCACGGCGCGCCGGTCCGCCGGACCGCCACCGCCGAGGCCGCCCACCTGCTGACCGACCTGGTCGAACGGGAGACCCGGACCGTCGTCTTCGTACGCTCGCGGCGCGCCGCCGAACTCGTCGCCCTACAGACCCAGGACCAGCTCGGCCGACCGCTCGCCGACCGGGTCGCCGCCTATCGCGGCGGCTACCTCGCCGACGAGCGCCGGGCCCTGGAACGCGAGCTGCACTCCGGCCGGCTGCTCGGTCTCGCCTCCACCTCCGCCCTCGAACTCGGCGTCGACATCTCCGGCCTGGACGCCGTCCTGATGGCCGGCTACCCGGGCACCCGGGCCTCGCTCTGGCAGCAGGCCGGCCGGGCCGGCCGCGAGGCCCAGGGCGCGCTCGCCGTCCTGATCGCCCGCGACGACCCGCTGGACACCTACCTGGTGCACCACCCGGAGGCACTGTTCGCCACCCCGGTCGAAGCCACCGTGCTCGACCCGGACAACCCGCACGTCCTCGCCCCGCACCTGTGCGCGGCGGCCGCCGAGCTGCCGCTCACCGACTCCGACCTGGAGCTGTTCGGCCCCTCGGCCGCGCCGCTGCTGCCGGTGCTGGAACGGCGCGGGCTGCTCCGTCGGCGCGGCGACGCCTGGTACTGGACCCGCCGTGAGCGGGCCGCCGACTCCGTCGACCTGCGGGGCAGCGGCGGCAGCCCGGTGCAGATCGTCGAGGCGCCGACCGGTCGGCTGCTCGGCACCGTGGACGCCTCCGCCGCCCACACCACCGTGCACACCGGCGCCGTCCACCTGCACCAGGGCCGCAGCTACCTGGTCAAGGACTTCGACCTGGACAGCTCGGTCGCCCTGGTCGAGCCCGCCGACCCGCCCTACACGACGTCCGCGCGGGACATCACCTCCGTTTCCGTGCTTTCGACCGACACCACCGTCGACTGGGGCGAGGGCCGGCTCAGTTTCGGTTCGGTGGAAGTGGTCAACCAGGTGGTCGGCTACCTCCGCAAGCGGATCTCCACCGGCGAGATCATGGGCGAGAGCAAGCTCGACCTGCCGCCCCGGACCCTGCGCACCCGGGCCGTGTGGTGGTCGGTCACCGAGGACCAACTGCTCGACGCGGACATCCCGCCCGACCAGCTGCCCGGCGCCGCCCACGCCGCCGAGCACGCCTCGATCGGCCTGCTCCCGCTCTTCGCCACCTGCGACCGCTGGGACATCGGCGGCGTCTCGGTGCCGCTGCACCCCGACACCGGGCTGCCCACCGTGTTCGTCTACGACGGCCACCCCGGCGGGGCGGGCTTCGCCGAACGCGGCTTCCGGCGGGCCGCGCAGTGGCTGACCGCCACCCGGGAGGCGATCGCCGCCTGCGAGTGCGAGCGCGGCTGCCCGTCCTGCGTGCAGTCGCCCAAGTGCGGCAACGGCAACGACCCGCTGGACAAGGCGGCCGCCGTCCGGCTGCTGGACGTGCTGCTGGCCGGCGCTCCCGCCGACGCTGGACCGCCCGACCGGGACGGAGAAGCCGGACCGGTCGGACCTCTCGAACCGTCCGGCGGGGCCGGAGGGGCCGCGCCGACCCACGCGGCGAAGGCGGCCGAGGCTGCGGAGGCTGCGGAGGCGGCCCGGGCGGGCGAGCGGGAGGAGGAGCGGGACGAGGGCGGCCGCCCCACCGGGGAGGGCCGGCCGGGCGCTTCATGAGCCGCCTCCGGTCTGCCCGGCGCCGCCCAACGCGGCCCGCGCGTCCTCGTCCGTCGGCGCCACCGGCGCCCTGATCGGTCCGGCCCGGGCCCGCGCCCGCGCCGGACCTACCGGCAGGCGCGAGCTCAGCCCGGCGACGGGCACCTGTGCCACCACCTCGACGGCGTCCGCCGCCAGGTCCACCGTGCAGGAGACCACGGCGGCCTCCTGCGCGGCCGCAACGGCGCCGGCTCGACCGCAGCCGCCGTCCGCGTCCAGCAGCAGCCGGTCCGCCGCCGCGAGCGCCGCCAGGTCGGCGGCGGACTCCGCCCGATGGCGGGCGCCGACCACCGCGCCCACCGAGAGGGCGGCGGTGCACACCAGACAGCCGAGCAGTGCGCAGAGCAGCAGCCACACCGTCGCCGACCCCGCGTCCTCCCGACGCGCCCTCAGCCCGGCCACGAGCCCGCACCTCCCTCCGCGCCCGGCAGGGTGTCCTCCCGGGCCGCGACGGCGGTGGCGCTCAGCCGAACCGCGAGCACCTCCGCGAACCGCCCCGGCGCCCCGTAGGGCGCGTCCACGGTGACCCGGACGGTGTCCGGCGCCAGGTCGACCAGGACCGCCGCCCCGGCCGGCGCGGCCGCCCGCGCCACCCCGGCGGCATCCGCCTCCCCGCGTGCGGCCGCCCTGGCTCCCACCCGGGCGGCGTCGACACACCGGAGCTGCGCCGCCGCCGCGAGCACGGCCCAGACCAGCAGCACCCCCAGCAGCACCAGGGCCGGCAGCGCGACGGCGGTCTCGGCGGTGACGAACCCGGCATCGCCCCGCCGGGTCCGCCGCCACCGTCGCCACCGTCGCGTCGGCCGGTCAGGCCACATGGAGCGCCCGGTCCAGGGCCCCGGCGAGCGCTTCTAGCACGGCCGTGCTGGTCGCCACCTTGTACAGCCCGGCCCCCAGCGCGCACGCCCCGAGCGTGCCGACCGCGTACTCCGCCGTCGTCATCCCCGCGTCCGGGCCGCCCCGGCCCCGGATCCGTCGCCGGATCACGGGCCGGACCCGGTGCACCTTCCGGGGGGCGGTGACGGCCACGGGCTTGATCGCCACGTTCATGGTTTCCCTCCTTGCCTCGAACCATCGATTCGTCTCGGTGTTGCGGTGTTGCGGTGTTGCGTCACAGCGCCTGCGAGAAACGGCTGGTGAGCCCCATGACCACCGGGGCGACACCGATCAGGACGAACGCCGGGAGAAAGCACAGCCCGAGCGGCGCCGTCGCGAGCACCCCGGCGCGGCGGACCCGGGCGTGCGCCGTCCGCACGGCCTCGGCCCGCCGACCGCTCGCGAGCCCGGAGAGCGCTGCCGCCGCCGGGGCGCCGCTCAGGCTCGTCCGCACCAGGCACCGGGCCAGCGGTGCCAACGGCGGATACGCCTCTCCGAGCCGGTGCCAGCAGACCTCCGGCGGTGCCCCCAGGGCCAGCTCCGCCGCGGTCGACAGCAACCGCGGTCCCATGGGGGCGTCCACGCTCGCGCCGACCGCCGCCACGGCCTCCGCCGGTGAGGCCGCCGATCCGAGGCAGGCCGCCAGCAGCTCTGCAGTGAGGGGCAGCTGCCGCACGAGCCGCGCCTCCTCCAGCGCCGCCCGCCGCTGTGCCGGGGACCGCGCCCGCGGCATCCAGCGGTGCAGCCCGACCGCCAGCAGTCCGCCCGCCACCATGCCTCCCGGTCCGCCGAAGAAGGCCGCAGCCCCGAGCCCGGCCGCCACCGCCGTCGCCGCCCGCCGGAGCCGACCCGGAAGGACGGGGCTCCCCCGCGCCGTCGGCCACTGGTCGGCCCTCCGCCGCCGAGGCGGGTCGTCGGCGTCCAGCAGAACGCCGGCCCTCCGCCGGGCCCGCCACTCGCCGCGGACCCGACCGGCGGCCACCACGACCAGCAGCACCCCCGCACCGGCCACCGCCACTGCGGCCCGCTCCGTCGGCCAGGTCATCCGCACCCCACCTCCCGGTGGAACGCCCCACTCGGCCGACCGGGCCGGGCGCGGGTCCGGCTGATCCCGCACCGCCACTCCTCCGGAGACGGCCCGGTCTCCCGCACCGGGGCGGAACCCAGGGCTCCCTCGGCGGCCGCCCGGACGATCCGGGCCGTCCAGGCCAGACCCAGCGCCTCCAGGGCCGCGCCCGCCAGCAGGGAGGCCAGCCCGGCGGGCGTGTGGAGCAGGACCTCCAGCGGCCTGGCCCCGAGAGCCGCGCCCAGCAGCAGCCCGGCGAGCGGCAGGGCCGCCAGGACCGCGATCGTGGTGCGCGGCGCCGCCAGCTCGGCGGCGATCTCCTCCGTGAGGGCCCGCTCGACCCGCAGGGCCTCGGCCACCCCGTCCAACCCCGCCGCCAGACCCGACCCACCGGAGGAGGCGACCTCCCAGCAGGCGGCGACCGCCGCCGCACCGCTTCCGCCCGGCAGTTCGGCGATCAGCCGGAACGCGGCCGGCACGTCCGCGCCGTAACGGCCGGCCGCGAGCCGCGCGACCGGCTCGGCCCCGAGCCGGCGCAGTGCCGCGGGATCGGCGGCGATCCGGGTGGTCACCAGGTGCAGCGCCTGCTCGGGCGTAGCCCCGCCGCGCAATTCGCCGGCCAGTCCGGCGCAGAGCTCCACCACGGCCGCCGCCCGGTGCCGCGCCTCGGCGGCCGTCGCGCGCCGCAGCCGCCAGCGCCGGACCGGCAGGACCGCCGCGACGGCCGCCAGCACCGGGACGGGCGATCCCGTCGCCCACCCGGCCGCCAACCCGCCGGGCAGGAGAAGCAGTTCGGGTGCACTCCGGACGGGCCGCCAGAGCCCGCCCCACCACCGCGCGACCGCGGCCGCCGCACCACCCATGCCGCCACCGACGTCACCTCCACCGTCGGCGGGGACGCCGCTGTCACCCGCCAGCACCGCACCAGCCCGACGAACGCCCGCCGCCTGCCGCTGCAGCCCGCACCAAGCCGCCACCGCGGCCCCGCACAGCACCATCACCCACCACACCGCCAACCCGTCCACCACCACGACGCCACCTCCCTGACCGACGACACCGACACCGCTCCACCTGCCGACCACCCGGCCGGGCCAGCGCCGGCCGCCACCCGCTCAACCACCCCGGCCGCCGCCGTCCCGTCCCCTTCGCCTCCCCGGTCCGCCGCCCGGCCCGAGGAGCAGCAGGGCGCCCGCCGCACAGCCGCCCATCAGCAGCGCGAACGCCACCTCCGCCCACCCGGCCGTCACGGCGGATCCCCCTCGACGCCGGCTCCCCGGGCGGCGAGCAGGCCGGCCAGCCGCCCCCAGCCGGGGCCCGGCACGGTGGCGCCGTCCGCCGTGAAGGTCACCGCCGGGCTGGTGACGGCGAGTCCGTGCCGGTCGCCGCCCAGGGTGTGGATCTCGGCGACCCGCCGCCGCCCGGTGCCCGGGTCACGCACCAGGTGCACCACCAGGTCGAGGGCGGCACGGAGTTGGCTGTGCAGGGCCGGGCGGTCCAGCCCGGCCAGCGAGCCGAGCGCCTCCAGCCGGACCGGCACGTCCGCCGCCGTGTTGGCGTGGACCGTCCCGGTACCGCCCTCGTGGCCCGTGTTGAGGGCGGCGAGCAGATCGGCCACCTCCGGGCCGCGCACCTCCCCGATCACCAGCCGGTCGGGCCGCATCCGCAGCGCCTGGCGGACCAGGTCCCGAAGGGTGAGTTCGCCCAGCCCCTCCTGGTTGGGTGGGCGGCCCTGGAGCCGCACCACGTGCGGGTGGTCGGGTCGCAGTTCGGCGGAGTCCTCGGCGACGACGATCCGCTCCTCCGGACCGACCAGGCCGAGCAGCGCCGCGAGCAGTGTGGTCTTCCCCGTGCCGGTGCCCCCGCTGACCAGCAGCGAGAGCCTGGCCCGCACCACGGCCGCCAGCAGCTCGCCGCCGCGCGACGGGAGCGCCCCGGCGGCCACCAGCTCGTCGAGGCCGAACGGCCGGGGGCGGCACACCCGCAGCGAGATGTGGGTGCAGCCGGCCGCGATCGGCGGCAGGACGGCGTGCAGCCGGGTGCCGTCCGGCAGCCGGGCGTCCACCCACGGCCGCGCGTCGTCGAGCCGCCGGCCAGCCGCGGTGGCGAGGCGGTGGGCCAGTCGGCGCACCGCCTCGGGATCGGCGAAGCGGACGCCGGTGGCCCGGCGCAGACCGCCGCCGCGGTCGAACCAGACCTCCTCCGGTCCGTTGACCAGGACGTCCGTGACGTCGGGCGCCGCCAGCAGCCGGTCCAGCGGGCCCGCACCCACCAGTTCGGCGCAGAGCGAGCGCACGGTGTCGAGGGCGTCGTCGCCGCCGAGCGGAGGTCTGGCGGCGCGCAGCGCGGTCGCCACCGAGCCCGCGGTCGGCGGCGCCCCGGACTCGGCCAGCCGCAGCCGGACGGCGTCCACCAGCGCGGCGGCGCGCTCCTCCCGCGCCGTCCTGCCGTAGGGGTTCGGTCCGGGACGGGCAACGGCCGCCGGGGCGGTCCCGGGGACCGGGACGCTCCGCAGCACCCGCCGCTCGCGCGGCCCGTCACGGCCCCGGTCGGCTCCCGGCTCGTCACCGATCCTGCGCAGACGCACCATCAGAAGACACCTCCCTCGACGGCCGGGACCGGCGGCAGCACCTCGTCCAGGAACGCCCCGCAGAAGCGCGCGAGCGGTCCGCCCTCCCGGATGCCGGGCGGGACGCCCTGCTCGAGGTCGACGGCCAGGCCGGGCTCCGGCTCCAGCACCCCGGCGAGCTGCATCCGCAGTCCGCGGGCGACCCGGTGCGCGGGGAGCCCGAGGGGCCCCGGCGACCGCACCACCGCCCGCAGGTCGTCGAGCCGCATCCGGACCGACGCGGCCACCCGGTCGGCGGCCGCCACCGCGCGCAGCTCGGCCGGGACCACCAGCAGCGCCGTGTCGGACTGCTCCAGCGCCTGCCCGGCCGCCGGATCCAGCCGCCGGGGCACGTCGACCACCACGAGGCCGCCCCGACGGCGGGCCGCGGCCAGGACGCTGCGCATGGCCTCGGGCGGCACCGCGAGGGTGTCGCCGCGGTCCCAGGACAGGCAGGACAGGGTGCCGAGCCGCTTGAGCGCGGGCAGCGCCCGGGTCAGCTCGGCGCCGTTCACCCGGCCCCGGGACCCGGCGAGGTCCGGCCAGCGCAGACCGGCGGCCGTCTCGCCGCCGAGCAGGATGTCGAGCCCGCCGCCGAGCGGGTCTCCGTCGACGAGCACGGTGCGCAGTCCCCGGCGCGCGGCGGTGACCGCGAGCGCGCAGGCCAGGGTGGAGGCGCCCGCGCCGCCCCGCCCGCCGAGCACGGCGACGGTGCGCGCCGGGGCGCCACCCCCCTCGGCGGCGTCGGCGACGCGGTCGAGCAGCCAGGCCTCGGCATCGGGCAGGAACAGCACGTGCTCCGCACCGAGTTGGACGGCCCTGACCCAGACGCCCGCGTCGTCGAGGTCCGTCCCGAGCAGCAGCACCCCGGGTCGGCGGGGCAGCCCGGCGCACTGCCCGGACCGGTCGTCGCCGACTAGGACCAGCGACGCGCCCTCCCAGAGCTCGCGCGGCGGCGGAGCGCCCCGGATCAGCCGCGGATCGGTCCCGGCCGCCGCGCAGATCCGCAGCAGCTGCTCGGCCAGGCCGTCGTCCCCGGTGAGCACGAGCGGCCCCGCCGGCTCCGGCCCGTCGGTGGTGGCGCGGTCGGTGATGGGCTTCGTCATGGCGGCTCCCCTGTCGTCCTGGTGTCCGGTCGGTCCTGGCGGCCGGCCGCCGCGCCCGGAGCACGGGCTCGGCGACCTCCGCCGGACCTCACGGTGGACGGTGATCCCGATTCCGGCCGACTGCTTCCGAATGCCTGTGGACAACTCGGGGGCTGTGGACGAAAACGTTCACCCACACGGGGGGCTATTGGACAAAGAATTGACGAAACGGGCTCACGGAGATGAACCGGCATACCGGCGCGCCCGGATAGCGCGGCGCGGACCGCGCACTCCCCAGGGCAGGTCCGGACACTTTCCCGAAGCCGCGGGGGCAGGAGTCGGCCAGCAGCAATGCCCTACGGACTCTCTACGGAGAGTGACGAAAACGGGGAAGCACCCCCATCCGCCGACACCCCCTGTAGACGCCCACGGCGCCCACGGGCAGATCCCCGCGGCAGGCCGTTCAAGCCCTGAAAATGGCCCCGGACGTGCGACGACCCCCGCCGGGGGGGAGAGCGGGGGTCGTCTATCCACGGCCCGACTCGGGGGGGAGGAGCCGGACCGGGTTAGCACGGTCGCGAACGATCCGTGACTTCCATGGTGTACCCGAGCGGCCAGAAACACAAACCCGCACGCCCGCGAGTACGCCGAATGGCGGGCTGTTTTGCGGCGCCCTCTATCCTCGGTTCCCGTGGACACCACCGAGAACGCCGACGAGCACGCCGACGAGTCCCCGGACTCCACCGCCGCAGCCGCCGGGACCGACGGGACGCCCGGGCCCGAGGGGACGACCGTGACCGGCGCGGGCCCCGGAACGGCCGGCTCCGCCCCGTCCGGAGCCCGCCCGCCGACCGTACGGCCGCACCCGGCCGGACCGCGCACCGCCGCCTTCTTCGACCTCGACAAGACGATCATCGCCAAGTCGAGCGCCCTGGCGTTCAGCCGCCCCTTCTACCAGGGCGGCCTGATCAACCGTCGGGCCGTCCTGCGAAGTGCGTACGCCCAGTTCGTCTTCCTGGTGGGCGGCGCGGACCACGACCAGATGGAGAAGATGCGGGAGTACCTCTCCGCACTGACCCGGGGCTGGAACGTGCAGCAGGTCCGCGAGATCGTCGCCGAGACCCTGCACAACCTGATCGACCCGATCATCTACGACGAGGCCGCCTCGCTCATCGAGCAGCACCACGCCGCCGGCCGCGACGTGGTCATCGTCAGCAGCTCCGGCTCCGAGGTGGTCGAGCCGATCGGCGCGCTGCTCGGCGCCGACCACGTGATCGCGACCAGGCTGAAGATCGAGGACGGCTGCTACACCGGCGAGATCGAGTACTACGCCTACGCCGAGAACAAGGCCGCAGCGATCCGGGAGCTGGCCGAGGTCGAGGGCTACGACCTGGCCGAGTGCTACGCCTACAGCGACTCGTCGACGGACCTGCCGCTGCTGGAGGCGGTCGGCCACCCCTCGGCGGTCAACCCGGACCGGGCGCTGCGCAAGGAGGCGGTGGCCCGCGAGTGGCCGGTGCTGGTCTTCGACAAGCCGGTGGAACTCCGGCGCCGGCTCCCGGAATTCTCGGCGCCGAGCCGCTCGGTGCTGACGGCGGTGGCGGTCGGCACGGCCGCGCTGACGGCCGGGGTCATCTGGTACGCCGCCCGGCGCCGTCGCCCGGCGGCCTGACCGCAGAGCGTTGGACAAAACGGTCAAAAGCCGAGAACG
Source organism: Kitasatospora sp. NPDC057692 (assembly GCF_042799475.1). NCBI lineage: Bacteria > Bacillati > Actinomycetota > Actinomycetes > Kitasatosporales > Streptomycetaceae > Kitasatospora > Kitasatospora sp. NPDC057692. The sequence goes on from NZ_JBHVIV010000068.1 coordinate 20,604, forward strand.
GAACTTTTCGGGTTCCCCTTTCGCCCGAAACGCGATACAAATGAAGCACGGCCCGCGAGACCCGGTCAGGACCGAAGAGGTCAAACCGACAACGCAGTTCAGGCCCCACGGACCGCCGTACAGATGACCGAGCACCCACATGCAGCCGACCCGCTGTCGGGCCGCCGGACCAGACGAACGGGCAGGATCCCCGTCTGATCGGCACTTCCGGTGCATGCATGGTCACCCGGCATCTGTGCCAGCGGCGGCACCTGGCAGGATCAGGTGCCGCCGCATCTCGCTGTCCGGGCCCGGAAGTCGGGGCCGGACACCCGCTCCCAGCGCTCAGACCATGCCGCGCTGCATCGCCTCGCAGACCGCCGTGCTCTCCCGCACTCCGAGCCGCAGCGCCCGGCCGCAGTGCCCGATCCAGGCCGCCAGTCCCTCCGGCGTCCCCGCCAGATAGCCCGCCAGCGCCCGCCGGTAGGCGTCCGTCCCCAGCTCCACGAGGCCGACCTCGGCCGGGCAGATCGACTTCGGGTCGAGCCCCTCGGCGATCAGCACGATCCGCTGGGCCGCCCGGGCGATCAGGCCGTTGTACGCGCCGAACGGCCGCAGCGCCAGCAGTTCGCCGTGCACCACCGAGGCGACCACCAGGGCCGGCGTCCCGACGCCCTGGCCCTCCGCGCGGGCCACCAGCAGCCGGGAGAGCTGGTCGAGGCGGGCGGCGACCTCTTCCGGGCCGGGCGCCGCGGGCAGCACCGGCACCGGCCCGCCCGTCGGCGCGCCGGTCGACTCGGCGGCCGGGCCGTGCTCCGCCGCGACGCCCTCCACCGGCTTCAGTTCCAGCGGGAACGGTTCGTCGGTGCCCTCGCCGCCCTGCCGCGGGCGGCCCGCCGCGGGGTCGGCGTCACCGACCGCCAGCAGATGCAGCCTGGCCAGCACCTGGAGCGGCGAGTGCCGCCAGATGCTCAGCAGCTGGCCCGCCTCGGCCGCGACCCGCAGTGCGGCGCCCACCGCGCGGGCCTCGGGGTCCGCGCCGAAGTCGCTGCGCCGCCGGACCTCCTCCAGCGACCAGTCGGCCCCGGCCAGCGCCGCCGAGGCGCGGGCGCCGCGCAGGGCGGACTCGGAGGTGACCTCGGCCGCGCGGCGGCGCATCACCCGGTGGCCGTAGAGGCGGTCGACGGCCTTGCGCACCTCGGCCACCGCGTCCGGCACTCCGGGGAGCTGGGCCAGCGGGGCGAGGGGATCTGTTCCAGTGCTCACCTACCCGAGAGTAATGACCCGGACGCCCCGGCCGGAACAGCAACCTCACATCACCCGTTAGAGGCAATCCTCACTTCCCGCCCGTCCGCAGGCCCAAACCCCGATAGCATGACCACTGTCGAAGACGATAACGATTTCCAACTCGGGGGGAATCGTCGACCTCGCCGCGGCGCGCAGCCGCGACCGCGGCGGGCCCCAGGAGCGAGAGCCGGAGTCCCAAGATGAAGATCGCCTTCGTCGGCAAGGGCGGCAGCGGCAAGACGACGCTGTCCGCGCTGTTCATCCGCCACCTGGCCGCCGCGGGCCGACCGGTCCTCGCCGTCGACGCCGACATCAACCAGCACCTCGGCCCCGCGCTCGGCCTGACGGACGAGCAGGCCGCCGCGCTGCCCGCGCTCGGGGCCCACCTGCCCGCGATCAAGGAGTACCTGCGCGGCAGCAACCCGCGGATCCGCTCCGCCGAGGAGATGATCAAGACCACCCCGCCGGGCCGGGGCTCGCGGCTGCTGCGGATCGTCGAGGAGAACCCGGTCTACGCGGCCTGCGCCCGCCCGGTCGCGCTCGACGAGGGCTCGGTGCGGCTGCTGGCGACCGGCGCGTTCACCGATGAGGACCTCGGCGTCGCCTGCTACCACTCCAAGGTCGGCGCGGTCGAGCTGCTGCTCAACCACCTGGTCGACGGCCGGGAGGAGTACGTGGTGACCGACATGACGGCCGGCTCCGACTCCTTCGCCTCGGGCCTGTTCACCCGCTTCGACCTCACCTTCCTGGTCGCCGAGCCCACCCGCAAGGGCGTCTCGGTGTACCGCCAGTACCGGGACTACGCGCACGACTTCGGGGTGCGGCTGCGGGTCGTCGGCAACAAGGTGCAGGGCGCCGACGACCTGACCTTCCTCCGCCGGGAGGTCGGCGAGGACCTGCTGACGACCTTCGGCCAGTCCGACTGGGTGCGCCGCCTGGAGCAGGGCGCGCAGCCACCCCTGCAAGCCCTCGAACCCGCCAACCGCGCCGCGCTGGACGAGCTGCGCACCACGGCCGACGCCGCGCACGAGCTGCGCGACCCGCGCCGGTACACCGAGCAGGCCGTCCACTTCCACCTGCGCAACGCCGAGAGCTGGGCCAACGCCAAGGTCGGCACGGACCTCGCCGCCCAGGTCGACCCGGACTTCGTGCTCGGCGGCCGGGCCGCACCGGCAGGCGAGCCCACCACCGCCGGCGCGGTCGGCTGAGCCGGCGCCCCCAGCAGCAGCACCCACGGGCCGCGGTCCCCCGCACGGGGGCCGCGGCCCGCTCGCGCGCCCGGCCCGCACCGCTCCCGACAGGCCCGCCACCAGCAGATTCCCGTCCGTTCGGCCACCACCCAATGGGGTGAATCAGGCCGTTATTCACTGTCGCTTCGAATGACGCTGTGCAAAGCTCTCATTACCCTCGGTTTACCGAGTCTTGATGTTCCGCTTCCGTCCCGGTGTCCCTCGCCGTGGCCTGGCTCCTCCCAGTGCCCCGCCGAGCGACCGCCGGGCGGCCCGATGGACCGAAGCCCGGCCGGTGACACCCCGCACTCCCGGCCCGACCGCGCCATCCCGCCACACCGTCGCGACCCACGACAGCCGATCCGCTTCACCGAGCCCACGCCCGGACTCACCGCCGGACCTGACTGCGTTCGTTTCCCCGGACAGACGGGAACACCCATGACCCTCGACATCTCCAGCGCCCCCATCGCCTCCGACACCACCGACCACGCACCACCGGGCCGACGTCCCCGCGACGTCTGGACACGGGACCTCTCGGCCTCCCTGGTGGTGTTCCTGATCGCCGTGCCGTTCTCCCTCGGCATCGCCCTGGCCACCGGCGCCCCGCTCACCGCCGGGCTGGCCGCGGCGGCCGTCGGCGGCATCGTGGTCGGCCTGTTCGGCGGCACCCCGCTGCAGGTCAGCGGCCCCTCCGCCGCGCTCACCGTGATCACCGCCGGGCTCATCGCCCAGTACGGCTGGCAGGCCACCTGCGCCATCACCCTCGCCGCCGGCCTGCTCCAACTCCTTCTCGGGGTGCGCCGGGTGGCCCGCACCGCGCTGGCCGTCTCGCCCGCCATCGTGCACGGCATGCTGGCGGGGGTCGGCCTCGCCATCGCCATCGCCCAGCTGCACGTCGTCCTCGGCGCTTCGCCGCAGAGCTCGGCGCCGGCCAACCTGACCGCCCTGCCCGGACAGTTGGCGACCCCTCACCCCGCGGCCCTGGCCGTCGGCGCGGTCACCGTCGCCGTGCTGCTCGGCTGGTCCCGGCTGGAGCGGCTCCCCGGCCGGTACGGGGAGTTCGGCGCCCGACTGGCCAAGGTCCCCGGCCCGCTGGCCGCCGTCGCCGCCGCCACCCTGCTCGCCGTCGCGCTGGACCTGCGGATCGCCCGGGTCGAACTGCCCGCCTGGCAGCTTCACGGCCTCGCCCCCGACCTGCCGCACGGCGCGCCGCTCGCCGTCCTCGGCGCCGTCCTGACCGTCACCGCCGTGGCGAGCGTCGAGTCACTGCTCTCCGCCGTCGCGGTCGACCGGATGTCGCGCCGCACCGGGGACCTCGACCGCGAGCTGCGCGGCCAGGGCCTCGCCAACCTGGTCAGCGGACTGGTCGGCGGGCTGCCGATCGCCGGCGGCGCGGTGCGCAGCACGGCCAACGTCCGGGCCGGGGCGCAGAGCCGCCGGTCCTCGGTGCTGCACGGCGTGTGGGTGCTGGCGGCCGCGCTGGCGCTGGCCGGAGGGCTGCGCAGGATCCCGCTCGCCGCGCTCGCCGCCCTGGTGCTGGTGGTAGGCCTGCAGATGGTGAGCTTCGCGCACATCCGCAAGGTGCACCGGCACCGCGAGTTCCCCGTCTACCTGACCACCGTGGTCGCCGTGGTGCTGCTCGGGGTCCTGCCCGGGGTGGCGCTGGGCGCGGGGACGGCCGTCCTGCTCGCGCTCTACCGGCTGACCCGCGCCCATGTGGACGTCCTGGCCGGCCCCGACGGCTCGTTCACCGTGGAGACCCACGGCCCGCTCACCTTCACCGCGGTGCCCCGGCTCAGCCGGGCGCTGGCGGGCATCCCGGCCGGCGCCGAGGTCACCGTCGTCCACGACGGCTCCTTCCTGGACCACGCCGCCTTCGAGACCGTGCACACCTGGCGCAGCGCCCATCAGGCGGGCGGCGGACGGGTGTCGATGGTGACGCGCCGCCAGGACGATGAGGTGCTCGACCCGGACGGCACCGTCCGCACCGGCAGCTCCCCCGGCCCGCACCGCTGCCGCGCCTGGACCCCTTGGGTCGGCCACCACTGCATCGAGCAGCAGGAGGACCCGCACGGCCGGCTGCTGGACGGCGTCCGGGTGTTCCAGCTGCACACCGCCCCGCTGGTGCGGCCCGAGCTCGCCCGGCTCGCCCGGGAGGGGCAGACACCCTCCCAGCTCTTCCTGACCTGCGCCGACTCCCGGATGGTCACCAGCATGATCACCAACAGCGGCCCGGGCGACCTCTTCACCGTACGCAACGTCGGCAACCTGGTGCCGGCGCCGCACGAGCCGGGTGCGGCCGACGACTCGGTGGCGGCCGCGGTGCAGTACGCGGTCGAGGTACTGGAGGTACGGTCGATCACCATCTGCGGGCACTCGGGCTGCGGGGCGATGAAGGCCCTGCTGGACGGCGTGCACGAGCAGCCCGGCCGGCCCACGCCGCTGGCCCGCTGGCTGCGCAACGGCCGCGGCTCGCTGGACCGGCTGCGCAGGGTCCCGGCGGAGTTCGCCGACCGCCCGGCGGTCGACCTGACCGAGCAGCTCTGCATCACCAACGTCGTCCAGCAGCTGGACCAGCTGATGGCCAACCCGGCGGTGGAGCGGCGGGTGGCCGAGGGGACCTTGAGGCTGGTCGGCATGTACTTCGACCTCGCCACCGCGCAGGCCTACGTGCTCGACCGGGAGAGCGGTCGGTTCGGCCCGGTCGAGGCCGCGCCGCCGGCCGTCGCACCGGCACCGGTCGCGGTAGGAGCGGCGGGGGCGGCAGGAGCGGCAGAGACAGCACCGGCGCGAGCGCGGGCGCAGCGGGCGTCCACCCTGCGGCAGGAACCCGACACGCCCGGGCGTGTGGACGGATTCGAACAGGTCCCGGCCACCGGTACCTCCGCCGGTGATCCGGTCCGGGGCGGCGGAGGTCCCGGCCTGGCCGCCTGAGAGCCGGGCCCGCGTCCCGCCGGGCGGGCCAAGGACGCGGGCCCACCTCCCCGTACCGCCCCGGGGCGGCACTGACCTCGGGCGGTCGTTCGACGCCCGGTCAAAGGTCTACACCAATTACCCGGAGCCTCTTGTCAACTGACCTCTTCGCCTGGTGAGCTGTGCGCTGGGACACACGGGACAATCCCCACGCACGGGAAACGACCCCGATCATGACTCATGAGGAGTGCGCGTTGAGCAACGAGAGCCTGGCCAACCTGCTCAAGGAGGAGCGGCGTTTCGCCCCGCCGGCAGAGCTCGCCGCAGCCGCCAACGTCACCGCGGCCGCGTACGCTCAGGCCTCCGAGGACCGCCTCGGCTTCTGGGCCGAGCAGGCCCGCCGCCTCAGCTGGGCCGTCGAGCCCACCGAGACCCTCGACTGGTCCAACCCGCCGTTCGCCAAGTGGTTCGCCGACGGCACGCTCAACGTGGCCTACAACTGTGTGGACCGGCACGTCGAGGCCGGCAACGGCGACCGCGTCGCCATCCACTTCGAGGGCGAGCCCGGCGACGGCCGCTCGATCACCTACGCCCAGCTCAAGGACGAGGTCTCGCAGGCCGCCAACGCGCTGCTGGAGCTCGGTGTCGCCAAGGGCGACCGGGTCGCGATCTACCTGCCGATGATCGCCGAGGCGGTCGTCGCGATGCTCGCCTGCGCCCGGATCGGCGCCACCCACTCGGTGGTCTTCGGCGGCTTCTCCGCCGACGCCGTGGCCTCCCGCATCCAGGACGCCCAGGCCAAGCTGGTCATCACCGCCGACGGCGGCTACCGGCGCGGCAAGCCGTCCGCCCTCAAGCCGGCCATCGACGAGGCGCTGACCAAGGTCGACGGCGTCGAGCACGTCCTGGTCGTGCGCCGCACCGGCCAGGAGGTCGCCTGGACCGAGGGCCGCGACGTCTGGTGGCACGAGGCCACCGGGCGCCAGTCCACCGAGCACACCCCCGAGGCGCACGACGCCGAGCACCCGCTCTTCATCCTCTACACCTCGGGCACCACCGGGAAGCCCAAGGGCATCCTGCACACCTCGGGCGGCTACCTCACCCAGGCCAGCTACACCCACCACGCCGTCTTCGACCTCAAGCCGGAGACCGACGTCTACTGGTGCACCGCCGACATCGGCTGGGTCACCGGCCACTCGTACATCGTCTACGGCCCGCTCTCCAACGGCGCCACCCAGGTCATCTACGAGGGCACCCCGGACACCCCGCACCAGGGCCGCTTCTGGGAGGTCGTCCAGAAGTACGGCGTGACCATCCTCTACACCGCGCCCACCGCGATCCGCACCTTCATGAAGTGGGGCGACGACATCCCCGCGAAGTTCGACCTGTCCTCGCTGCGGGTGCTGGGCAGCGTCGGCGAGCCGATCAACCCCGAGGCGTGGATCTGGTACCGCGAGCACATCGGCGCCGGCAAGGCCCCGATCGTGGACACCTGGTGGCAGACCGAGACCGGCGCGATCATGATCAGCCCGCTGCCGGGCGTCACCGAGACCAAGCCGGGCTCGGCCCAGCGCGCGCTGCCGGGCATCGCGGCCACCGTGGTCGACGACAACGCCGTCGAGGTCCCGAACGGCTCCGGCGGCTACCTGGTGCTCACCGAGCCGTGGCCGTCCATGCTGCGCACCATCTGGGGCGACGACCAGCGCTACATCGACACCTACTGGTCGCGCTTCGAGGGCCGCTACTTCGCCGGCGACGGCGCCAAGAAGGACGAGGACGGCGACATCTGGCTGCTCGGCCGGGTCGACGACGTCATGCTGGTCTCCGGCCACAACATTTCGACCACCGAGGTCGAGTCGGCGCTGGTCGGGCACCCGTCGGTGGCCGAGTCCGCCGTGGTCGGCGCCACCGACGCCACCACCGGCCAGGCGATCGTCGCCTTCGTGATCCTGCGCGGCAGCGCCACCGACAGCCCCGAGCTGGTCGAGGAGCTGCGGGCGCACGTCGGCCGCACGCTCGGCCCGATCGCCAAGCCGAAGCAGATCAAGGTGGTCGGCGAGCTGCCGAAGACCCGCTCCGGCAAGATCATGCGCCGTCTGCTGCGCGACATCGCCGAGGGCCGCGAGGTCGGCGACACCACCACGCTGGCCGACTCGACGGTGATGAACCTCATCCAGGCCCAGCTGCCGCCGGCGGGCAGCGAGAGCTGACCCACGCCATGAGGCGGCGGTGAGGCACACATGACGGTGCCCCGGGCGGTCAGGATCGCCCGGGGCACCGTCATGTCCGGGGGCCGTCGCCGTGCACAACGGGCCGCGAGGGCTTACTTCCTTGAAGTAGGACAATCCGGATGTCGCTCTATCGCCACGCTACAATGTCAAAGGCGCATCAAGATCCGCGTCACAGGGCGAGCCGGGAAGTCTGGTCGGCGATGCACCACCGGTGTATCCACATACCGTCCCCTCGCCCCAGGAGGCCGCGCGTGGCCAGCCAGCCGCCCGTCCACGAGCCGACGCCCCAACGCCGCCAGTTCCTCGGCAGGCTGCCGCTCCCCGAGCGCACCTACATCCTGGACGCCCTGCGCACCGAGACGGTCGGCGGCGTCCTGCTGCTCGTCGCCGCGGTCGTCGCGCTGATCTGGGCCAATGTCTGGCCGGACTCCTACCAGTCCGTCCTGAACCACACCGTCGGCCCCTCCGGCCCGCTCCACCTCGACCTCTCCCTGGGCACCTGGGCCAAGGACGGCCTGCTGACCATCTTCTTCTTCGTGGCCGGCATCGAGCTCAAGCGCGAGTTCGTGGCGGGCGAGCTGCGCAGCCCCCGCGCAGCGATGCTGCCCGTCATCGCCGCCGTCTGCGGCGTCGTGCTGCCCGCCGTCCTGTACACCGTCATCAACGCGGGTCCGGGCGGGCACCCGGCGGGCTGGGCCGTCCCGACCGCCACCGACATCGCCTTCGCCCTCGGTGTGCTCGCCGTGGTCGGCAGCCACCTGCCCTCCGCGCTGCGCGCCTTCCTGCTCACCCTCGCGGTGGTGGACGACCTGATCGCGATCCTGATCATCGCGGTCTTCTACAGCTCCGGCATCAAGTTCTGGGCGCTCGGGCTGGCCTTCGCCGGGCTCGTGCTGTTCTGGTTCCTGCACCGGCGCGGGGTGCACGGCTGGTACCTGTTCGTGCCGCTCGCCTTCGTGATCTGGGCGCTGATGCACGAGAGCGGCGTGCACGCCACCGTGGCGGGCGTCGCGATGGGCCTGATGCTCCGCTGCCACCGGGAGGGCGACGAGGAGCACTCCCCCGGCGAGCACATCGAGCACCTGGTCCGTCCGCTCTCGGCCGGGCTCGCGGTGCCGGTGTTCGCGCTGTTCGCGGCCGGGGTGACGATCTCCGGTCCGGCGTTGCGCGAGGTGTTCACCCAGGCCACCCCGATCGGCATCATGGTCGGCCTGCTGGTCGGCAAGACCGTGGGCGTCTTCGGCGGCACCTGGCTGACCGCCCGCTTCACCCGGGCCGAGCTGAACCCGCAGCTCAAGTGGGCCGACCTGTTCGCCGTCTCGGTCCTGGCCGGCATCGGCTTCACCGTCTCGCTGCTGATCGACGAGCTGGCCTTCCCGGACGACCAGGCGCTCGCCGACCGGGCTAAGGCTGCCGTCCTGGTGGGCTCGCTGATCTGCGCGCTGATCGCCACCGTGCTGCTCAAGCTGCGCAACCGGCACTACCGCGCGCTCTGCGAGGAGGAGGACCGCGACCTCGACGGCGACGGCATCCCCGACGTCTACCAGCTGGACGACCCGGCCTGGCAGCACCGCATGGCCGAACGGTCCCGCCGTCAGGAGGCCCCGCAGCCGCAGTCCCAGCCGACGGACGCGGCGCCGACACACCCGGCGGACGAGGGCCGCGACGGGGCCCGCTGAGCGGCCGCCCACCGGACACGTCCCCCCGGCGGGGCCCCGGAGTGGTGTCCGCTCCTCCGGTAGGGGCATGATTCTGAACTGTCGACAGTCCACCGAAGAGGAGAACCGCTGATGCCCGCAGGAGCCGCAGACCCGTCCAGCAACGGCCGGGCGCCCTATGAGGGCGAGCGTTCGGTGGGGCAGCTGTTCGCCGCGGCCACCGCCGACCTGTCCGCCCTGGTCCACGACGAGATCGCGCTCGCCAAGGCCGAGATCCGCGCCGACGTCAAGCGCGGCGTCTCGGGCGGCGTCTCACTGGGCGTGGCCGGCGTGGTCGCGCTGGCCGCCGTCCCGATGCTGAGCGCGGCCGCCGCGTTCGGCATCCACGCGCTGGGTCTGTCGCTCGGCTGGTCGTTCCTGATCGTGGCCGGCGCGTACCTGCTGCTGGCGGTGCTGCTGGGCCTGCTCGCGCTGCGCTCCTTCAAGAAGATCGAGAAGCCGGTCCGGACCATCGAGGGTGCGCAGAAGACCGCCGACGTGCTGAAGAACGCGCGGCCGCGGCCCGCCACCAAGGAGGAGATCGACCGCGCCCTGGGCCGCATCCCGTAGGCCCGCCCGGCGCGCCGGGGACACCCACAGGGACACCACCGGGGACATCTCCAGGGACGCCGCCGGGGACACCACCGGGGCTCCGGCGAGCACACGAGGGGATCGCGCCAGGCACACGCGGGGATCGCGCCAGGAACGCGCCAGGGAACCCGCGCCCGTTGCACGACCGGCCGGAACGGCCCGAGTGCGAGTGCCGGGCGCGTGTCCGGCGCGCGGATATGACACGCTCTCGGTATGTCGCTCGACCAGAAGCACGTGCCCGCGCAGCCGTCCGACAGCTCCGGCCTCACCGGCTCCGGCGGCGCCCAGGACGCGCCCCCGGCCGCCTGGGACGTCCGGCAGGCCGGGCCGTGGATCCACCGCGACCTCGCCGCCAACGGCGCGCGGTTCCACATCGCCGAACTCGGCGAGGGCCCGCTGGTCCTGCTGGTGCACGGCTGGCCCGAGTACTGGTGGGCCTGGCGCCACCAGCTGACCGCGCTGGCCGCGGCCGGCTACCGGGCCGTCGCCGTGGACCTGCGCGGCGTCGGCGGCAGTGACCGCACCCCGCGCGGCTACGACCCCGGCAACCTCGCGCTGGACATCACCGGGGTGATCCGCTCCCTCGGCGAGGACCGCGCGCACCTGGTCGGCCACGCCTCCGGCGGCACGCTGGCCTGGGTGGCGGCCGTGATGCGCCCTTCCGTGATCCAGAGCCTCACCGTGGTCTCGGCCGCGCACCCCCGCGACCTCCGCCGGGCCCTGCTCACCGACCGCAAGCAGCTGGCCGCCTTCGAGCACGTGCTGGGCTTCCAGCGGCCGTGGATACCGGAGCGCCGCCTGGTGGCCGACGACGCCGCGCTGGTCGGCCGCTACCTGGACGCCTGGACCGGCCGCAACCAGCTGGACCGCACGGCGGTGGCCGCGTACCGGCAGGCGATCCAGATCCCCAGCACCGCGCACTGCTCGATCGAGCCCTACCGGTGGCTGCTGCGCTCGATGGCCCGGCCCGACGGCATCCAGTTCGCCCGCCGGATGAAGAAGCCGATCACCGCACCCACCCTGCACGTCCAGGGCGCGGCCGACCCGGTGCTGCTGTCGCACACCGCGCTGGGCGGCGGAGAGTACGTGGCCGCGCCGTACCGCTGGCGGCTGCTGCCGGGCATCGGGCACTTCCCGCACGAGGAGGCGCCGGAGCAGTTCACCGCCGAACTGCTGGACTGGATCGGCCGGCACAAGGACTGAAGGACCAACGGTCCTCGGCCGGGGAAGGGCACGGGTCCGAGGTCCCGGCGCCCGGATGGGCGAACGGGGCCGAAGGTCCCAACTCCCTTGATGTGACGTTCATATGACAAACGCATAGGCCACGTTGATGCCCCACCGGGCGGTTACCCCCGTCGGCCCAGGGGCATCCATTGCGGTATGACCTGGATGCCCGATCGCGGCAGCGCCCCGCGCGGCCGACAGCACAGCAACGGCAACAGCACGCAGCGTTCCGCCCACCGCCCCGAGTGGGCGGACGACCACGGACCCGGCCGCGACGGCAGCCACGACGGCGGCCACAAAACCGGCTTCGACGGCCGCTTCGAAGGCCACCACGACGGCGGCTTCGACGGCGGTTTCGACGGGGCCGGCGGCCACCCGCGCACGGCGCAGCGGCAGCTCGGCATCCCGCACATCCTCGGCCGCCGCGCCCGCTGGGTTGGCGCCCGGCTCCGCCGCGACACCTGACCGGTCCCCGGCCCCCTCCGCCCACCACCGGCCCGGCCCGTCCGACCCCTCGCCCGTCGTACCCTCCCGACCACCGGACGGGCCCCGGCCGATCACGGCGCAGACGTCACCGCACAAAGACTCACGAAGACCCGCGAAGACCCACGCAAACTCACGCAGACCCATGCAGCCCCTGCGCAGAGGCCTCGACGCAGGACTCAGAGCGCGCAGCCCTGGGTGTCCACCCGCCCCGTCGCGGCACTCCCCTGCTCGGCGTCCTGGCGCACCTCGGCGGCGGTCAGCACGTACCCGGTGTCCGCGCTGTCCAGCGACTTGGCGAACACCATCCCGAACACCTGGCCGTCCGGCGTGAGCAGCGGGCCGCCGCTGTTGCCCTGGCGGACCAGCGAGCGCACCGAGTAGACGTCCCGGACGACCTGGCCGCGGTGGTAGATGTCCGGGCCGTTGGCCTGGATCCGGCCGCGGATACGGGCCGGCTGGACGTTGAAGGCGCCGTTCTCGGGGAAGCCCGCGACGATGGCGCTGTCGTTGGTCTTCGCCTCGCCCGCGAAGGCGAGCGGCGGCGCGTTCAGCTTCGGCACGTCGAGGACTGCGATGTCGCGCTGCCAGTCGTAGCTGACCACCGTCGCGTCGTACAGCTGGCCGACGCCGCCGACCTGCACGGTCGGCTCGTCGACGCCGCCGACCACGTGGGCGTTGGTCATCACCCGGTGCGGGGCGTAGACGAAGCCGCTGCCCTCCAGCGTCTTGCCGCAGGCGGTGGCGGTGCCGACCACCTTGACCAGGCTCTGCCGCGCCTTCGCCACCGCCGGACTGCCGGCCAGCGCCGGGTCGGGGATGTCGACCTGGGTGATCGGCTCGTGCTCGAAGGGGTTGAACACCTGTGGGAAGCCGTTGCGGGCGAGCACCTTGGAGAAGTCCGAGAACCAGTTGGGCGCGTCGCCCGGCAGCGCGTCCTGGACGCCGCCCAGCACGGACGAGGTGCGGACCTGCTTGGAGACCGTCGGCAGGGACGTCCCGGCGAGTGCCGAGCCGATCAGCCAGGCCACCAGCAGCATCGAGATCACGTTGACCACGGCGCCGCCCGCGGCGTCCAGGGCCCGGGCCGGGCGGCGGTCGATGTGGCCGCGCAGCTTCCAGCCGAAGTGGGTGGTGATCGCCTGGCCGGTCGCCGCCAGCACGATCACCACCACCACCGCGATCACCGAGGCGGTCGTCCCGGGGCTGAGGTGGTCGAGCAGCAGCGGCAGCAGTTGGACGGCGAGCAGGCCGCCGCCCAGGAAGCCGAGGACCGACAGCACCCCGACCACGAAGCCCTGCCGGTAGCCCGAGACGGCGAATCCGAGGGCGGCGGCGATCAACAGCACATCCAGGACGTTCACCCGGACACCCTCCCACGGCGGACCGTCCGCCCGGGCGGGCTAACGCCGAATCCGGCCGGGACTCCGCGCGGGCCCGCCCCGTCCGCCGTCCCGCGGCCCCCGCGGCCCCCGAGGAGGTGGGGCCCGAGGAGGCGGGGCCCGAGGAGGCGGGGCCCGCCTGCCGCCCCGGGGTTCACAGCGCCCCGGCGTCCCGGCCGAGCACCGCGCGGGAGCGCTCCAGGTCGCCCTGCACCAGTTCCAGCGCCTCGTCCGAGAGGTCGACGATCCGGCCGACGTCCCACGGCAGCTCCAGGCCGCTGTGGTGCAGCACCCGGTCGATCACCCCGGCCGTGAAGCCCCAGACCAGCCGCCCGCCGACCGCGAAGGCCGGACCCAGGTGGCCGGAGGGGTGCCGCAGCCGGGCCCGGTTGGCCGGATCGGTCAGCTCCGTGATCGGCACCCGGAACACCGCGCCGGTCTCCCCCAGGTCCACCGGGCGGACCGGCGACTCCTCGCGCCACCAGCCGAGCACCGGCGTCACCACGAACCGGCTGACCGGGATGTACAGCGCGGGCAGCGTCGCGAAGACCTGCACGCCGTCCGGCTCCAGGCCGGTCTCCTCCCAGGCCTCGCGCAGCGCCGCCGCGACCGGCCCGGGCCCCGCCGGGTCGCCGTCCTCCGGGTCCAGCGCGCCGCCCGGGAACGACGGCTGCCCGGCGTGCGAGCGCAGCGAGCGGGCCCGTTCGATGAGCAGCAGGTCCGGTCCGGACGCGCCCTCGCCGAACAGCATCAGCACGGCGGCGGCCCGGCCGCCCTCGGGCGGCGGAAGGAAGCGGCTCAGCTGCTCGGGCAGCACCCGCTCCGCGGCCTCCCGGACCGGCTCCAGCCAGCCCGGCAGCCCGTCCCGTTCGACCTGCCGCACCCCCCGCCCGCTCACTCGGCCACCGCCAGGTCGGCGACCTGGCCGTGGTGCGCGGCCGCGTCGGCGCGGGCACCGGCCTCGCCCGGGAAGTCGGCGGGAGGCCGCAGCCGCTGGCCCGGGTGGCCGCCCAGCTCGTACTTCAGCAACTTCTTCGCCTTCTCCGGGTCGGTCTCGCCCTCCCCGTAGGAGGGGCAGAGCGGTGCGATCGGGCAGGCCCCGCAGGCCGGCTTCTGGGAGTGGCAGATCCGCCGGCCGTGGAAGACCACCCGGTGCGAGAGCATCGTCCACTCGGACTTCGGGAAGATCTCCGCGACCGCCGCCTCGACCTTCACCGGGTCGTCCTCGGCGGTCCACCCGAACCGGCGGGCCAGCCGCCCGAAGTGGGTGTCCACGGTGATCCCGGGGACCCCGAAGGCGTTGCCGAGGACGACGTTGGCGGTCTTGCGGCCGACCCCGGGCAGGGTCACCAGGTCCTCCAGCCGACCGGGCACCTCCCCGCCGAAGTCGTCGCGCAGCGCGATCGACAGGCCGATCAGCGACTTCGCCTTGTTCCGGAAGAAGCCGGTCGGCCGGATGATCTCCTCCAGCTCCGCCGGGTTCGCCGCCGCCATGTCCTCCGGCATCGGGTACTTCGCGAACAGCGCCGGCGTCGTCTGGTTCACCCGCAGGTCGGTGGTCTGCGCCGACAGCACGGTGGCCACCAGCAGCTGGAAGGGGTTGTCGAAGTCCAGCTCCGGGTGCGCGTACGGGTACAGCTCCGCCAGCTCCCGGTTGATCCTCCGCGCCCGCCGCACCATCGCCAGCCGGGACTCCGGCTTGCGCGCCCGGACCGTCTTCCCCACCGTCTTCCCCACCGGCTCTCCCGCCGGCTTTCCCGCAGCCGCGGTCTTCCGGACCTTGCTCTCTGCCATGCGTGAAGGCTACGCCGGACGGCCGCGCTCCCGGGGCGGATCCTCCAGGCCCGCGCCCCCAGCGGTGGTCGCGCGCCGGGCCGGCGGGTGTCAGGGGCAGCTGACGACCCGGTCGACAGGCGGCAGGCAACAGGTGTCAGGTGTCAGGTGTCAGGGACAGGTGACGACCTGGCCGGCCCAGGAGAGGCCGCCGCCGAAGCCGAGCAGCAGGGCGGGGGCGCCGCTGGACACCTCGCCGCGCTCGACCAGCTTGGCGAGGGCGAGCGGGACGGAGGCGGCCGAGGTGTTGCCGGACTCGACGACATCGCGGGCCACCACGGCGCCGGTCGCGCCGAGGCGGTCCACCAGGGCCTCGATGATCCGCAGATTGGCCTGGTGGGTGACCACCGCACCGAGGTCGGCGGGGGCGAGGCCGGCCCGGCGGCAGGCCTCCTCGGCGATCGGGACCAGGGCGGTGGTGGCCCATCGGTAGACGGTCTGGCCCTCCTGGCGGAAGTGCGGCCGCCAGCCGTCGTCCAGCCGGACGGCGTGGCCCCTGGTCGGGTCGGACCCCCAGACCACCGGCCCGACGCCCGGGCGGTGGGCGCCCGGGCGTCCCGCGGTGTCCGGGCGGCCGGAGGTGTCCGGGCCGAGCACGGCGGCGCCCGCGCCGTCGCCGAGCAGGACGCAGGTGGAGCGGTCCGTCCAGTCGGTGACGTCGCTCATCCGCTCCGCGCCGACGACCAGCGCGTACCGGGCGGCGCCGGCCCGCACGGCGTGGTCGGCGGTGGCGAGCGCGGTGCAGAAGCCGGCGCAGCCGTTGTTGACGTCGAAGCCGACCGCCGCCGGGATGCCCAGCCGCCCGGCGACCTGGGTGCCGATGCTCGGACAGCGGTCCATCGCGGTGCAGGTCGCGACCACCACCAGGTCGACCTCCCCGGGGTCCAGCCCGGCGGCGGCCAGCGCCTTGGCTGCGGCGGAGGCGGCGAGGTCGGTGACGGTCTCCTCCTCGGCGATGCGGCGGGTCACGATGCCGGTGCGCTGCCGGATCCACTCGTCGCTGGTGTCGACCATCCCCGCGAGGTCGTGGTTGGTCAGGACCTTCGCGGGCTGGTGGTGGCCCAGCGCGACGATGCGGGAACCCTGCACGGCTGCTCCTCGGGAACGGGTCGGTGATGGGGCGTCATCACGCCGGACTATAGCGTCCGACCGTTCGGACTCTAAATCCCCCGGCGCTCGCTACACTGGCGCGGTGAGCCCGAGAAGATCAGTCGCCGACGCCCGCCGGACCCGCGCCTCGATCCTGGCCCGCGGCCTGGACCTCGCCTCGGTCGAAGGACTGGAGGGCCTGACCATCGGGCGGCTCGCCACCGACCTGTCGATGAGCAAGTCCGGCGTCCTGGGCCACTTCGGCACCAAGGAGAGCCTGCAGCTGGCCGTCGTCGACGAGGCGGTCGCGCTGTTCCTCCGCGAGGTGGTGCACCGCTCGGAGGCCGCCGGGGCCGCGCCGGGCCTTCCGCTGCTGCTCGCCCAGTGCGAGGCCTGGGTCTCCTACCTGGAGCGCGATCTGCTGCCCGGCGGCTGCTTCTTCACCACGGTGACCGCCGAGTTCGACGACCGGGAGCACGGGCCGGTCCGCTCGGCGGTCGCGGCGCGCAACGCGCTCTGGCAGCGGAGAGTGCGGCACCAGGTCGAGCTGGCGCTCGCCGCCGGACAGCTGCCCGCCGGGACGGAGCCCGAGCAGACCGTCTTCGAGCTGACCGGCCAAGCACTCGCGCTCAACCACGCCCGCCGGTTGTACGGCGACCGGAGCGCCGCCGACCGCGCCCGGCGGGCGATGCGGCGGCTGCTCGGGCTGCCCGTCCCGGGCGCCGGGCAGCCGACGGCGCTCGCCGAACTGCCCGCGCCGCAGGAGTCCTGACACCCGCCCGCGCGCGGTCGTGCCCGACGGCGCGCGGGCCTGATCCCACGCGGCCCGCCAACCGCCGCGGTTCAGCCAACCGCCGCGGTTCACCGGCCGCCGGATCCGTCAGCCCCGGAACAGCGCGTCGACGTCGCCGAAGCCGAGGGCGCCGGCCGGTGCCGTCAGGGTGCCGGGGCCGAGCAGTTCCGCGGCCGCCCGGCGCGCGGCGGTGTAGGCGAGCTGCGCCACCACGGTGCCCGTGCTGATCCGGCGCACCCCCGCGGCGGCGAGTTCGGCGACGGTAGGCCCGCCGGCCACCGCCATCGCGTTGACCGGCAGCGGTGAGCGGGCGCAGAGCTCGGCCAGCGCGTCGAGGTCCAGCAGTCCCGGTACGAAGAGGCCGTCGGCGCCCGCCGCCGCGTACGCCTCGGCCCGGGCGAGCACGTCGTCGAGTCCGCCCAACCCGAACAGGAAGACATCCGTGCGGGCGTTGACCAGCAGCTCCGGCAGGCCCGCCGCCTCCGCCGCCGTCCGGGCCGCGCGCAGCCGGGCGGCCTGCTCGTCCACCGCGAACAACGGGCCGCCGACCGCCGTCGAGTCCTCCAGGTTGACGCCGGCCGCGCCCGCCCCGACCAGGGCCCGGACGGTGTCCGCGACATCGGCGGGCGCCGGGCCGTAGCCACCCTCGGCGTCCACGGTCACCGGCAGGTCCACGGCCTCCGCCACCCGGCGGGCGGCCTCGACGGCGCTCCTGCGGTCGAGGCGCTGGCCGTCGCCCCGGCCCAGCGACCAGGAGACGCCGCCGCTGGTGGTGGCGATCGCGGCGGCGCCGGCCGAGGCGATCACGGCGGCGCTGCCGGCGTCCCAGGCGTTCGGCAGGACGAGCACGCCGTCCGCGACCAGTGCCCGCAGACGGGCGGCCTTCGTACGGAGGGCGGCGGACGGGAGGGGGGTGGACGGGAGGGGGGTGGACGCGGTCATGCGGGTCACCGGCTTTCACGGATCAGCGGGGCGGGAGGCGGGAGGCGGGAGTCGCGAGGAAGGAGGCGGACGCGGGGAGCGCGGGTGGTGCGACGACGGCATCCTGCGGGCGACGGGCGCCCCTGTTCCAGTGATTAAGCTGAGGCCGAATCACGGCCGGTGAGGGAGGGCGGGGACACCGATGCGGACCGAACTCGCGCTGTCGGCCGACGACCTGGCGCGCACCAGGTTCGCCGTCTCCCCGATGTGGGAGGTGGTGACCAGCCTCCGGGTGCTCGCCCGGCCGACCGTCCCCGCGCAGCACCGGCACTGGGCCGCACAGGTCCGCCCCCGGCTCGCCGCCGCCGGGCCCGCCGTGCGCCGGCTGGCCGCGATGGTCCCGCCCGCCGGCCACCTGCCGGACTTCCTCAACCCCGTCCCCGGTACCGCCGCCCCCGCGCTCTCCGACGAACTGGCCGCGATCACCGCGACCTCCCCCGAACTGGTCCGCGCCGACCTCGCCGTCCTGGCCGCCGAGCGCGGCGGTCGGCTGCCCGCCGTCCTCGAACCGCTGTACCGCGACCCGGCCGCCCGGCTGCCCCGGCTCGCGGCCGACCTCGAGGCGTACTGGGACCTCGCGCTGGCGCCGCACTGGGCCCGGATCCGCGCCCTGCTCGACGCCGACGTGCTGCACCGCGCCCGCCAGGCGGTCGGCCACGGCACCGCCCGCGTCCTCGACGACCTGCACCGGACCGTCCGCTGGGACGGCGCCGGGCGCGGGGCGCTGCGGCTGGAGCAGCGGCACTGCGCGGTCGAACGGCTGGACGCCGCGGCCGGCCTGGTGCTGGTGCCCTCGGTGTTCGCCTGGCCCCGGGTGCTGACCCGCACGCTGCCGCCGGACCCCCCGCAGCTCGCCTACCCGGCGCGCGGGATCGCCACCCTGTGGGAGCCCCGCCCCGTCGGCGACACCCCCGAGGCGCTCGCCGCCGTCCTCGGCCGCTCCCGGGCCCGGCTGCTCGCCGAACTCGACGCGCCCGCCTCCACCACCGAGCTGGCCCGGCGCACCGGGCTCTCCGCCGCCGGCGTCTCCCAGCACCTCACCGCCCTGCGCGCCGCCGGGCTGACCAGTTCGCACCGCGCCGGTCACGCCGTGCTGTACGCCCGGACCGCCCTCGCCGACGCCCTGCTCGCCCCGGACCGGGCCTGACCGCTCCCGCCCGGGCCCGACCGATCCCGACCGAACGTGGCTCGATACCGACCCACGACGACCGGCAGCGACCGCATCATCGGGCCCCGCCGACCCGGCTGACCTGCCGGTTCGGGCGACTCGCGGGACAACCCCGGCGGTACGAATGGCCCCGCGCAGCACACCTCGGCACACCCCCTCCTCATATGATCGGAGCGACATGCGCCATGCTTGGTGATGCAGAGCACTGTACGAACTTGTGCCGGAGGGCTTGACGGCCGACCGGCCGAGAAGGAGGAAGCACGTGGACGACGTTCTGCGGCGCGCCGCACTCTTCGCGGCACTCGACGACGAACAGGCCGGCGAGCTGCGCGCTTCCATGACCGAGGTGACGCTCGCCCGCGGCGAGTCGCTCTTCCACGAGGGCGACCCGGGCGACCGGCTGTACGTCGTCGCCGAGGGCAAGGTCAAGCTGCACCGCGCCTCGCCGGACGGCCGCGAGAACATGCTCGCCGTCCTCGGCCCCAGCGAGATGATCGGCGAGCTCTCGCTGTTCGACCCGGGCCCGCGCACCGCCACCGCGAGCGCGCTGACCGAGGTCAAGCTGCTCGGCCTCGGCCACGGTGACCTCCAGCCCTGGCTGCACGCCCGCCCCGAGGTCTCGATCGCACTGCTGCGCGCCATCGCCCGCCGCCTGCGCCGGACCAATGACGTGATGTCCGACCTGGTCTTCTCCGACGTGCCCGGGCGCGTCGCCAAGGCCCTGCTGGACCTCTCCCGCCGTTTCGGCGTGCAGTCCGAGGAGGGCATCCACGTCGCCCACGACCTCACCCAGGAGGAGCTGGCCCAGTTGGTCGGTGCCTCCCGCGAGACGGTCAACAAGGCGCTCGCCGACTTCGCCGGCCGCGGCTGGCTGAAGCTGGAGGCCCGCGCGGTCGTCCTGCTGGACGTCGAGCGGCTCTCCCGCCGGTCCCGGTAGCCGCGCACGCACCGCTTGCGGAAAGGGCCCGTACGCTCCGGCGTACGGGCCCTTTCCGCTGTCTCGGAGGCCGATGCTCTCGGAGACGGCTGCTCTCGGAGACGGCTGCTCTCGGCGGCCGTCACTCCGGGATGAGCCCGTGCTCCCTGAGGTACTGGAGCTGGGCGCGAACCGACAGCTCGGCGGCCGGCCACAGCGCGCGGTCCACGTCCGCGTAGACCCGGGCCACCACCTCGGCCGCCGTCCGGCAGCCGGCCTCGACCGCCGTCTCCACCTGGGCCAGCCGGCCCGCCCGGTGCGCCAGGTAGTAGTCCACCGCGCCCAGCGCGTCCGCGAGCACCGGCCCGTGGCCGGGCAGCACCGTCCGCACCCCGTGCTCGGCGGCCATGGTGTGCAGATGGCGCAGCGAGTCCAGGTAGTCGCCGAGCCGGCCGTCCGGATGGGCGACCATCGTGGTGCCGCGGCCGAGCACGGTGTCGCCGGTGAGGATCGCGCCGTCGGCGGGCAGGTGGAAGGTCAGCGAGTCCGAGGTGTGGCCGGGGGTGGCGACCACCCGCAGGTCGAGGCCGCCGACCTCCAGGCGCTCGCCGTGCGTGAGGCCCTCGGAGCCCAGCCGGTGCGCCGGGTCCAGCGCGCGGACCTCGGTGCCGGTCAGCTCGGCGAACCGGGCCGCGCCCTCGGAGTGGTCGGCGTGCCCGTGGGTCAGCAGGGTGAGCGCCACCCGTTGGCCCCGTTGCTCGGCGGTCTCGATCACCCGGCGCAGATGGCCCTCGTCCAGCGGGCCCGGGTCGATCACCACCGCGAGGTCCGAGCCGGGCTCGGAGAGCAGCCAGGTGTTGGTGCCGTCCAGCGTCATCGGGGACGGGTTCGGCGCCAGCACGCAGAGCGCCCGGGCGGTGGCCTCGCCGCCGATCGCGGCGGCGGGGTCACCGGGCAGGAGTCCGCTCACCGGCCGCCCTCGCCGTCGCGATGCAGCAGGCGCAGGGGCAGTGCGCGGACGAGCGCGCGCTGGGCCACCTCGGTGAAGGGGGCCTGGCCACTGGCACAGGCCGGGGTACGCGGGGTCAGGCTGCGGGCGGGCATCTCGGGTGCCGTCCGGCGAGCCACGTCGTTGTGGGTCATCGGGCGTCGATCCTTTCCTCTGACAGGGACTTGTATCAGGAACGTGTTGCGGGAAGTTGCTGCGGGGAATTGCTACGGGGACCTGCTGCGGGAAACGCGGGAGAAAAAAGGGGACAGGGCGAGGAACGCTGCGGCGTCAGCCGACGCGCTCCTCGGGGAAGGTTCCGTCGATGGTCAGTTCGTCGTACCCCGGCCAGCGGACGGTCAGTCGCTCTCCGCGCACCTCGGCACGGCCCAGCACCGGCTCCAGCGAGCGTTCGGCCGCCGCGCCCAGCGCCTCGGCGGCGCTGCGCACCGGCAGCAGCTCGCGCAGCACGGTGACGGTCGGCGGCAGCATCCCGAACCGGCCCTCCTCGTAGCCGTGCACGGCCTCGGCCGGGCTCAGCCAGGCGACCCGGTCGGCCTCGCCGACCTCGCGGGCGGCGTCCTGCCCGGGCGGCAGGGCCGCCACGAAGAACCAGGTGTCGTAGCGGCGCTCCTCGAACGCCGGGGTGATCCAGCGCGCCCAGCCGGCCAGCAGGTCGCTGCGCAGCAGCAGGCCGTGCTCGCGCAGGAAGTCGGCGAAGGAGAGCTCGTGGGCCTCCAGGGCGGCGCGCTCGGCGCTCCAGTCGCGGGGCGCGGCGACGCTGTGGGCGTCCGGGCCGGCCAGCAGCACCCCGGCCTCCTCGAAGGTCTCGCGGACCGCGGCGCAGACCACCGCCTGCGCGGTCGCGGCGTCCACTCCGAGCCGCTCGGCCCAGGCGTGCGGACCGGGTCCGGCCCAGCCGAGCTCGGCCTCGGCGTCCCGCCGGTCCACCCCGCCGCCCGGGTAGGCGTACATGCCGGCGGCGAACGCCATCGAGGTGCGGCGGCGCAGCAGGTACGCCTCGGGGCCGGCGCCCGCGCCGGTGTCCCTGAGCAGCACCACGGTGGCGGACGGCTTCGGCACGGGTGGGGTCAGCTCGCCCGCGTCGGCCGCCCTGATCCGGGCGGGCCAGCCGGGCGGCATCGGGAGCGTCGTTGCTCGCTGGTCCATGCCCGGATGCTAAGCGCCCGGGGGCGGGGTTGGACAGGGGTGATCCGTTGTCCGGCCCCGCCCCCGGCAGGTTCGCGCGCGCGTCCGGCTCGGGCCCGCGGTTCAGGCCCGCACCGTTCAGGCCCGCACGGCTCGGACCTGCGAGGCTCGGACCCGCGAGGGTCGGCCCTTCGCGGTCCGGGCCTGCGGGTTCAGGCTCCGGCGCGGACGCGGACCTGCAGCTCGACCTCGACCGGGGCGTCCAGCGGCAGCACGGTGACGCCGACCGCGCTGCGGGCGTGCACACCGGCCTCGCCGAACACCTGGCCGAGCAGCTCGCTGGTGCCGTTGATCACACCGGGCTGGCCGGTGAAGTCGGGGGCGGAGGCGACGAAGCCGACCACCTTGACGACCTGCTCGACCAGGTCGAGGTCGCCGATCACGGACTTCACGGCGGCCAGCGCGTTCAGCGCGCAGATCTGCGCGAGCTCCTTGGCCTCCTCCGGGGTGACCTCGGCGCCGACCTTGCCGGTGTTCGGCAGCTTGCCGGCCACCATCGGGAGCTGGCCCGAGGTGAAGACGAACTCACCGGTGCGCAGCGCGGGCACGTAGGCGGCGACCGGGGCGGCCACCGGCGGCAGGGTCAGACCCAGCTCGGCGAGCTTCTCCTCGACCCTGCTCATGCGTGCGCCGCCTTCTTCTCACGCTTGAAGTAGGCCACCAGCTGCTCCGGGTTCGGGCCCGGTACGACCTGGACCAGCTCCCAGCCGTCCTCGCCGAAGTTGTCCAGGATCTGCTTCGTGGCGTGCACGAGCAGGGGTGCCGTCATGTATTCCCACTTGGTCATGGCCAGACTCTAGACGCTCGGTCCCGGCGGACCGGCACGGTCCGCGCCCGGGCGCGCTCCGGCGTGTGAGGTGGCCCACAAACCGGGCATGATTCAGGCCCGGCCCCCGGGGTACTCCCGGCATCCGGCGCGGTCCCTGGTTACCCTCGCGGAAGGGCACCCGTGTGGTGCCGGCCCTCGGAGACGGACGGAGACGGAGCGTGGCACGCACCCCCGGCCAGGCGGCCCGGCGCGATCCCGACTGGGAGGGCGTGCGGCTGCACGTGGTCAGCGGCAAGGGCGGGACCGGGAAGACGACGGTGGCCGCGGCACTCGCGCTGGCGCTCGCCGCGGAGGGCCACCGGACGCTGCTGATCGAGGTGGAGGGCCGGCAGGGCATCGCCGAGCTGTTCGGCATAGCGGCCCTGCCGTACGAGGAGCGCAGGATCGCCTCGGTCACCCCGGCCCAGCTCGGTCTGCCGCCGGCCCAGGACGGTGCCGCGGCCACGGGTGGTGAGGTGCACGCGCTCGCGATCGACACCGAGCAGGCGCTGCTCGAGTACCTCGACATGTTCTACAAGCTCGGCCGGGCCGGGAAGGCCCTGCAGAAGGTCGGCTTCGTCGACTTCGCCACCACCATCGCCCCCGGCGTCCGGGACGTCCTGCTGACCGGCAAGGCCTGCGAGGCCGCCCGGCGCAAGGGCCCGGACGGGCGGCGGCGGTACGACGCGGTGGTGATGGACGCGCCGCCGACCGGGCGGATCACCCGGTTCCTGAACGTCAACTCCGAGGTGGCCGGCCTGGCCCGGATCGGCCCGATCCACAGCCAGGCGCAGGCCGTGATGCGGGTGCTGAAGTCGCCGGAGACCGCCGTGCACCTGGTCACCCTGCTGGAGGAGATGCCGGTCCAGGAGACCGTCGACGGCTTCGCCGAGCTGCACGAGGCCGGGCTGCCGGTGGGCGGGGTGCTGGTCAACATGGTCCGGCCGCCGGTGCTGGACGCGGCGGCGGTGGCCGCGGTGGACGGCGACCACCGCGAGGAGGTCGCACTGGCCCTCGGCGAGGCGGGCCTCGGCGGCCGCTCGCGCAAGCCGGAGACCGTCCGGACGGCGGTCGAGCCGCTGCTGGACCCGCTGCTGGAGCAGGCGAGGGAGCACGCCGAGCGGGTGGAGCTGGAGCGTGCGCGGCGCGCCGACCTGCAGCAGCTGAAGCTCCCGACCTACGAACTTCCCCTGCTGGGCGAGGGTGTGGACCTCGGCGGGCTCTACCGGCTGGCGGGCGAACTGAAGCGGCAGGGGGCGGCGTGAGCGGGCGGACCAACACGAGCGGCGGCGGCGCGGCCGAGCACGGCGGCGGCACGGGCGACCGCGAGGGCGGCCGGCTCGCGGTGGACGGGCTGATCGACGACCCGAAGACCCGGATCATCGTCTGCTGCGGCTCCGGCGGCGTCGGCAAGACCACCACCGCGGCGGCGATCGGCCTGCGGGCCGCCGAACGCGGCCGCAAGGTCGTCGTGCTGACCATCGACCCGGCCCGCCGACTGGCGCAGTCGATGGGCCTGACCGAGCTCGACAACACCCCGCGGGTCGTCAAGGGCGTGAGCGGTGACGGCGAGCTGCAGGCCATGATGCTCGACATGAAGCGGACCTTCGACGAGGTCGTGCTGGCCCACGCCGAGCCCGAGCGGGCCCGCGCGATCATGGAGAACCCCTTCTACCAGTCCCTGTCGGCCGGCTTCGCGGGCACGCAGGAGTACATGGCGATGGAGAAGCTCGGCCAGCTGCGGGCGGCCGAGGAGTGGGACCTCATCGTCGTCGACACCCCGCCGTCGCGCTCGGCGCTGGACTTCCTGGACTCGCCGAACCGGCTCGGGTCGTTCCTCGACGGCAAGGTGATCCGGATCCTGACCGCGCCCGCCAAGGTCGGCGGCCGGTCCGCGATGAAGTTCCTGAACGTTGGGATGGGCCTGTTCACCGGCACCCTCGGCAAGATCTTCGGCGCCCAGCTGCTGACCGACGTGCAGACCTTCGTCAGCGCGATGGACTCGATGTTCGGCGGCTTCCGCGAGCGCGCGGACCGCACGTACCAGCTGCTCCAGGCGCCGGGCACGGCGTTCCTGGTGGTGGCCGCGCCGGAGCGGGACGCGCTGCGCGAGGCGGCGTACTTCGTGGACCGGCTGGCCGCCGACCGGATGCCGCTGGCCGGGCTGGTGCTCAACCGGGTGCACGGGACGGGCGCGCCGCAGCTCACCGCCGAACGGGCGCTGGCCGCGGCGGAGGCGCTGGAGGAGAACGGGTCCGAGCACACCTCGCCCGAGGCCGAACTGCTCGCGGCCGGGCTGCTGCGGCTGCACGCCGAGCGGATGCAGGTGATGGTGCGCGAGCGCCGGACCCGCGACCGCTTCGTCTCGGTCTACCCGGACGTGCCGATCGTCGAGGTGGCCGCGCTGCCCGGGGACGTCCACGACCTGGACGGCCTGCGGGTGATCGGCGAACGGCTCAGCGGCTCCGCCGACTGATCCCGAACACCGGTCCGACGTCGGCTCGGACCACCGAACGCCGGCCGTCCAACGCCGACCACCGAACGCCGACCGTCGGCCTCCGAACACCGATCCCCGACACCGGTCCGGCCCGGGCCCCCCAGCCCGGGCTGACCGACCGTCCTTCGCCCGGCTCAGCCCGCCTGGGCGTAGTCCGTCAGTATCACGCCGGTGGCCAGCGAGGCCTCGTACTCCGTACGCGCCGTCTCCAGCAGCCGGCGCCACGAGATCACGGTCGGCCGGCGGCGCAGCAGCGCCCGGCGCTCGCGCTCGGTCATCCCGCCCCAGACCCCGAACTCCACCCGGTTGTCCAGCGCGTCCGCCAGGCACTCCGTGCGCACGGGGCACCCGCTGCACACCGCCTTGGCGCGGTTCTGCGCCGCCCCCTGGACGAACAGTTCGTCCGGATCACTCGTGCGGCAGGCGGCCTGCGCACTCCAGTCGTCTACCCAGCCCATGCCGGCGCCGTCCTCTCCCGAATCGAGGCTCCCCCACGGCGGCAACGGCATATTCACCGTTGCCAGTTGAGGACGTTACGGAAGAACGACAGCTTGCAACAGCCCCTTCGGGCTCAATCTCGAATGACCCAATTGGACTATGGGTGGCGATCAGCTCACTCGTTGGAGTGATCGCAGGTCGCAAGCCTTGCCAGGGTCGCGGGCGCCACTCTCACCACGCGAGTCGTCACACAGTGCTACCGGACACAGGGGTGCAGCGACCAACAGCTGCCCCAAAAGCACCCCAGTAGCGGGCAATTCGGGCAATTCTCATCACTCACAAGAGTGATCGATGCTGACGCAGCGAAGCTGTCGCAAGCTTGTGACAAGCCTAGGCGAACACCTGCCCCGGCGTGTGGCATTCGGCAACGTAGGGTTCTCCTCATGGCACCGAAGCGCCCCCAGGCATCCCCGCCCCCCGGAAACACCGGAGCTCCGCGCGGCAAGCGCCGCGGATCACCGCTGGACTACGCGGGCCACGGAGTGAAGTTCCTGGGGGTCAGCGTCCTCTCCGGCGTCCTGCTGGCCGGCATGGCCCTGCCCGCCGTCGGCGCGCTCGGGCTGACCGCCAAGAACACGGCCGAGGGCTTCTCCAACATCCCGGACGACTTCAAGACGCCGCCGCTCACCCAGGCCACCCAGATCTTCGACGCCAAGGGCGGGCTGATCGCCAAGGTCTACGAGCGCGACCGCACCGTCCTCACCGCCGACCAGATGTCGCCGTACATGCGGCAGGCCCAGGTCGACATCGAGGACGCCCGCTTCTACGAGCACGGCGCCGTCGACCTCAAGGGCGTGCTGCGCGCGATCAGCAAGAACGCGGAGAGCGGCACCGCCTCCCAGGGCGCCTCGACGCTGACCCAGCAGTACGTGAAGAACGTCAACGTCGAGAAGGCCGGCGACGACCAGGCCGCCGTCCTGGAGGCCCAGCGCAAGACCCTGGGCCGCAAGATCCAGGAGCTGAAGGTCGCGATCAAGTTGGAGGAGGACCTGACGAAGGACCAGATCCTCACCAACTACCTCAACATCACCTTCTACGGCCACCAGGCGTACGGCATCGAGGCCGCGTCCCAGCGCTACTTCAGCAAGTCCAACAAGGACCTCACCGTCGCCGAGGCCGCCACCCTGGCCGGCCTGGTCCAGAACCCCTCGCAGTACGACCCGGTGCGCTTCCCGGACAACGCGGTGAAGCGGCGCAACGTCGTGATCGACAAGATGGTCGAGAACAAGCACGTCACGGCGGACCAGGCCAAGGAGGCCAAGGCCGCCCCGCTGGGCCTGAAGTACAAGGACCCGCAGAACGGCTGCATCACCGCCCAGGCGGGCATGGGCTTCTTCTGCGACTACGTCCGGCACGTGGTCAAGCAGGACCCCGCGTTCGGCAAGAACGCCGCCGAGCGCAAGAAGTTCTGGGACCAGGGCGGCCTGAACATCTACACCACCCTCGACCCGGACAAGCAGGCCGCCGCCCAGGCCGCGGTCACCACCAAGGTCAAGGTCACCGACCCGGTCTCGGCCGCCACGACCATGATCGAGCCGGGCTCCGGCAAGATCCTGGCGATGGCCCAGACCCGCCCGTACGGCCTGGAGCCCTCCAAGAACCAGACCGTCGTCAACCTCAACGTCGACGCGGCGATGGGCGGCGGCAACGGCTTCCAGCCCGGCTCGACGTTCAAGCCGATCATCGCCGCGGCCGCCCTCGAGAACGGCATGCCGCCCACCAAGGCGTTCCCGTCCGAGAACCGCATCGAGTGGCCGACGATGAAGACCTGCGAAGGCACCTGGCGGAACACCGAGCGGGGCGACAAGCGCTACGTCCCGAACGAGAGCAAGAGCGAGGTCGGCCCCTACGAGCTGAAGCAGGCGATGGCCCTCTCGGTCAACACCTACTTCGTTCAGATGGAGCAGGAGATGGGCCTCTGCCCCGTCAAGCAGATGCTCGACAAGCTGGGCATCGCCACCACCGCCTCCGGTGACAAGATCGACGTCGTGCCCTCGATCACCCTGGGCACCAAGGAGATGTCCCCGCTGACCATGGCGAACGTCTACGCGACCTTCGCCGCCCGGGGCAAGCACTGCACGCCGATCGCGATCAACAAGATCACCACCGTCGACGGCAAGGACGTCAAGGTCCCGGCGAGCAGCTGCGGCCAGGCCTTCTCCGAGCAGACCGCCGACGCGATGAACACCGTCCTGCTCAACGTGACCGAGAAGGGCACCGGTGCCTCCCTCGGCCTGGAGGACGGCCGCCAGATCGCCGGCAAGACCGGTACCACGGACAAGAAGAAGGCCGCCTGGTTCAGCGGCTACACCCCGCAGCTCGCGACCGCGGTCTGGATCGGCGGCCCGACCGGCGGCGTCGAGATGAAGAACATGAAGATCGGCGACACCTACTACGGCGCCGACGGCGTCTTCGGCGCCACCGGCCCCGGCCCGATCTGGAAGATGGCCATGGACGGCGCGCTGAAGGGCTCGCCCAAGGAGACTCTGCCGACCATCGACATCCCGGACCCGGCCCCCAAGCCGGACCCGAACGCCACCGCCCCGGCCACCCCGCCGGCCGACCCGAACGCGGGCGGCAACCCGCCGCCCGCCCAGAACCCGGGCGGCCCCGGTCCCAACGCGGGCGGTGTGATCGGCGGCGGCTTCACCTTCCCGCCGGGCGTCATCGGCGGCGCCGACGGCGGCAACGGGAACGGCAACGGGCGCGGCCGCCACTGAGCGCAGGCCCGCCGGCCCGACCGGTGAACGACGAGGGGCGCCCCCCGAGCGATCGGCTCGGGGGGGGCCCCGCGTTGCCGGTGTGCGGGGGCCCGGGCAGCCGGCGAGCGCCGCCGGCACCACCGCGGCCCCCCCGCCGCCCCCCGCCCC
>NZ_JBHVIV010000069.1:0-48903 GCF_042799475.1 Kitasatospora sp. NPDC057692
CTCCAACCCCAGAGAATCTGAGGCCGGGGATGTCAACATATCTGGCGTTGACTTTTGGCACGCTGTTGAGTTCTCAAGGAACGGACGCTTCCATCGGGCGGCTTTCACACCGGCCCTCCGGGCGCTTCGCTCTTTCGTGTTTCCAGCTTATCAGATGTTTTCCGCTCCGTTTTCCGGAGTTTCATTCATCCGACTTTCCCGAACTGGTCCGGGGCCACTTTCTGCGGCGCCCTCCACATTAGCGCATTTCGAGTGTCACTCGAAATTCACGCTCCGAGAGCGATACGCGCTGAGTGGGTGGCCGCTTCAGCGACTCGTTCAACACTAGGCCACCTGGAGGACATCGTCAAACATCAGGGGCGGGATCCGGCTGGATCCCGCCCCTGAGGGTCGAAGCCGCAGGTCAGCGGCGTCGTGATTCGGCCATCGCGGCCGGTTCGATCACTTGGCCAGCTCGGCCGCGGCCAGGTTGCGCTTGCCACGTCGCAGGACCAGCCAGCGGCCGTGCAGCAGGTCGGCCTCGGCCGGCACCGCCTCCTCGTCCGTCACCTTGACGTTGTTGAGGTAGGCACCGCCCTCCTTGATCGTCCGGCGGGCGGCCGAACGGCTCGGGGAGAGGCCGACGGCGACCAGCAGGTCGACGACCGACTGGAGCTCGGTGACCGCGGCCTTCGGGACCTCGGCGAGCGCGGCGGCCAGGGTCGGGGCCTCCAGTTCGGCGAGGTCGCCCTGGCCGAACAGCGCCTTGGAGGCGGCGACGGCCCGCTCGTACTGGTCGGCGCCGTGCACCAGGGTGGTCAGTTCCTCGGCGAGGGCGCGCTGGGCGAGGCGGGCGGCCGGGCGCTCGGTGGTCTCGCGCTCCAGCTCCTCGATCTCCTCCTTCGAGCGGAAGCTGAAGATCCGCAGGAAGTTGGGGACGTCCCGGTCGTCCGCGTTCAGCCAGAACTGGTAGAAGGCGTACGGGGTGGTCAGCTCGGGGTCGAGCCAGACCGTGCCGGACTCCGTCTTGCCGAACTTGGTGCCGTCGGCCTTGACGATCAGCGGCGTGGCCAGCGCGTGCACCGACTTGGCGTCCGCCTTGCGGATCAGGTCCGTGCCCGCGGTGAGGTTGCCCCACTGGTCGCTGCCGCCGGTCTGCAGGGTGCAGCCGTAGCGGCGGTTCAGCTCCAGGTAGTCCATGCCCTGGAGGATCTGGTAGCTGAACTCGGTGTAGCTGATGCCCGCGTCGGAGTTGAGCCGCCGGGCGACGGCCTCCTTGGCGATCATGTTGTTGACCCGGAAGTACTTGCCGACGTCGCGCAGCAGGCTGATCGCGGACATCCCGGAGGTCCAGTCCAGGTTGTTGACCATGCGCGCCGCGTACGGGCCCTCGAAGTCCAGGAACCGGGAGATCTGCCCGCGCAGCCGCTCCACCCAGCCGGCCACCGTCTCGGGGTCGTTGAGCACGCGCTCGGCGGTGGGCTTCGGGTCGCCGATCAGACCGGTGGCGCCGCCGACCAGGCCGAGCGGAAGGTTCCCCGCCTGCTGGATGCGGCGCATGGTGAGGATCTGGACCAGGTTGCCGAGGTGCAGGCTGGGCGCCGTCGGGTCGAAGCCGCAATAGAAGGTGACCGGGCCGTCCGCGAACGCCTTGCGCAGTGCGTCCTCGTCGGTGGACAGGGCGATCAGCCCACGCCACCGCAGCTCGTCGACGATGTCCGTCACGGTCACGCTTCTCCTTCGGTCGGGCGTCCCACCCGGTGCGGGCCCGGTTCGGCCGGGCCCCGGTGCGGAACGACGCCAGCGCTGTAGAGCCTACGCGGTCGCCGCCAGCGAGTTTCCGCCGCACTGGCACGGACGCGCCGCGAGAACCGGGTCCCGACGTGGCCATGTCCCTCCGTGACACCGGAAATTCCGTTGTTCGACGACCGTGAGCCCCTTCACAGTGGTCCCACCGCCGCGCGGCGGCAGTGACGTGGGTCGAGGACGGTCGTGCCGCCGTGGCACGCCCGCGGAAGGGTGGCCGAGGTGCGCAGCACGTTGGTTCTGAACGCAAGCTACGAGCCGCTGACGACGGTGTCGCTCCAGCGCGCCGTGGTCCTGGTGCTCCAGGACAAGGCCGTGGTCGAGCAGGCGCACCCGCTGCGCACCATGCGCGGGACGGGGGTGACGGTGCCGGTGCCGCGGGTGATCAGACTCCAGCGGTACGTGCGGGTGCCGTTCCGACAACAGGCTCCGTGGTCGCGCCGCGGGGTGCTGGTGCGGGACCAGCACCTGTGCGCCTACTGCGGGCGGCGGGCCACCACGGTGGACCACCTGCAGCCCAAGTCGCGCGGGGGCGGCGACACCTGGCTCAACACGGTGGCCGCCTGTGCGGAGGACAACCAGCTCAAGGCCGACCGGACGCCGGAGCAGGCGGGGATGAAGCTGCTCCGCAAGCCGTTCGTGCCGACGCCGCAGGCCACCCTGATGATGGCGCTGGGGCTGCGCGGTTCGGACGTCCGGGAGCTGGCCGACTGGCTGCCGGCCCAGGCCGTCGCCGTGCCCGCGCCGTCGGCCGCCTGAGTCCGCGGTCCGAGGACGCCGCCCCTCCGGGCGGCCGTGAACCGGGGGCGTGAGGGGGGAGCGGGGGAAGGCCCCGGCCGGGGACCGACGGGGGAGGTCGGTTCCCGGCCGGGCGCGGGCTCACTCCTTCGCCCGGAAGCCCGTCGCGGTGCCGAAGTTGGCCGCGTGCTCGGGGACGGCGACGACCCGGCCGCCGCCGATCAGGACGCGGCCGGCGACCAGCAGCGAGCCGGTGCCGGACGGGAAGCCGCCGCCGGCCTTCTCCTGTCCGCCGTCCAAGGCGAAGCGGCTGAGGTGGGCCGACTGGTCGAGGCGCTCGTCGACGGCGAGCACCAGGGCTCCGCCGTCCACGCCGACGGCCCGGGCCGCGCCCTTCTCCCGGGCGGTGGTCCGCCAGCGCTGCTTGCCGGTGTCCAGGTCGTAGCCGACCACCGCGACCGACCCGCCCGCCCCGTTCGCCCCGCCCGCCGAGCCGGCGGTGACCGTGGTGACCATGGTGCGGTCCTGGAAGAAGACGCCGGGGGTGGCCGAAAAGGTCCCGTGGGCGACCTCCAGTCGGCCGTCGCCGTCCGCGACCGGGATCTCGACGGCGGGGTCGCCGGCCGGACCCCAGGCGAGCACCCGGTCGTCCTCGGGCTTCTCGCCGGTGGTCAGGACGACGGGCGGTTCGGCGGAGAGCACGGTGGCCGTCCTCGGCCTGTTGTTCAGGCCTCGCCACCAGGTGACCTTGCCGTCGGCGGTGTTCAGCGCGACGACCTGGTCGACGGGCGCGGAGTCGGCGCAGGTGCTGGTGACCAGGACGGTGGCGCCGGAGACGCCGCCGGAGAGGGTGCAGAACTTCCCCTGTCCGGTGTACTGCCAGACATCGGCGCCGTCGGCGGACTGCCAGGCGACGGCGTGGCTGTCGCCGACCGCGATCACCTTGTCCTCGGTGACGCCGACGCGCGCGCCGTAGGCGCCCTTGGCGTCGGTGAGCGGCTTGGTCCACACCGTCCGGCCGGCCTTGGTGTCGACGGCGGCGACCAGCGCGCACGGGCTCTTCGGGTCGGCCTGCGGCCGGAACAGCACGGCGCCGAGGCCGGCCGGGTTGACGGTGGGCGACAGTCCGCACGGGACGGCTCCGGCGGCGGGCGGCTCCACCGCCCAGACGGGCCGACCGTCCGCCAGGCCGTACGCGCGCACACCGGTGTCGTCGGCGCGCACCACCGCGCCGTCGAGCAGCCAGCTGCCGACGAGGGTGCCGTCCCCGCCGTGTCGGCCGGCCTCGACCGGGGCGGCCCAGGTGCGGGCGTGGGCTGCGGTGAAGCCCGGTTCGCCGTCGGCGGAGGCGCTGCCGTCGTCCTCGGCGCTCACCACCACGCCGGCCGCGACCAGGACGCCGAGTGCGGCGAGGCCGGCGCCGCTGCGCACCAGCAGGGCGCGACGGCCGGGGCTGTACCGGGTGCTCCCGGCGGCGTCCGCGGCGGCGCGGGCCTTCCCGCCCCGGCCGGCCCGCCGGGAGGGGGCCGGCGCGGCGGCCGGCGCGGGTTCCGGCGCCGGTTCGGCCTCGGCGTCGGGCCCGGTCCCAGGTTCGGGCTCCAGGTGGACGTAGCCGTCGGCGGTGTACTCGGCGCCGGCGGGCACGTACAGCTCCTCCCCCGCCGGCTGCGGCTGCTGCGGGACGACCACGTACGGCGCGTAGAGCTCCTGGTGGTACTGGTGCTGTCCGTCGTGGGGGTGCGCGTCCGGGACGTAGGCGTCGGGCTGCTGCTGTCCCTGGCCGTAGGGGTGGTACGGGTCGTACGGGAGGTAGGGGACGTCCGTGCCCTGTCCCTGCTCCCCCGGCCAGGTCGCCTGCTGCGGGTACCAGGACTGCGGGCGGCCGTCGCCGAGGGGGTCCTGCGCCATCCGTTCCGTCCCTCCCGGCCGCCTGCACTGCGGCAGCCAGCATCTCATGGGCCCGCGGCGGGGCCGGAGGGGACGGTTCCGCGGGAACCCGGGGGCTAAGGCGTGTCCGACACGCCTAGCTAGGCGGCGGACTCGGCGGCCAGCGCCTCGTCGATCCTGGCGGCGAGGGTGAGGTCGAGGGCGGTGAGGCCCCCGGCGCTGTGGGTGGAGAGGGCGAAGCGCAGCGTGCGCCAGCGGATGTCGATGTCGGGGTGGTGGTCCATCGCCTCGGCGGTCCCGGCGACGGCGGCCACGACCCTGATCCCGGCGGGGAAGTCCGGGGCGTCGGCGGTGCGGACGATGGTGTCGCCCTCGCGCGTCCAGTGCGGCAGGCCGGCCAGCCCGGCGGTGATCTCGTCCTCGGTCAGCCGTTCGCGGCTCATCGGCCCACTCCTGTCACCGGTCGCTGTCAGTTCACACCGAACCTATAGAGGACGGGCCCCCGGACGTCGGCGACACCTCGAAGCGAGGCCTCAGTCGGTGAGCAGCTTGGCGACGGCGGCCAGGCCGACGACGACGATGATCGCGCGCAGCGCCTGCGGCGGCAGCTTGCGGCCGACCCTGGCGCCGACCACCCCGCCGACCAGCGAGCCGACCGCGATGAGGCCCGCGGCGGCCCAGTTCACCGTCGAGGTGAAGAGGAAGAACAGGGCCGCCACGCCGTTGACGACCATCGCGAGGGCGTTCTTCACGCCGTTGATCCGCTGCAGGTCCTCCTGGAGCAGCATGCCCATCAGGGCCAGCAGCAGCACGCCCTGGGCGGCGCCGAAGTAGCCGCCGTAGACGCCGGTGAAGAAGATCCCGACGAGCAGCGGCACACCGCCGTGCGGGTCGCCGTCGGGGCGGCGGCGGGCGGCGACGGCCCTGGCGACCCGGGGCTGCAGCACCACCAGGACGAGGGCCAGCAGGATCAGCACCGGGACGACGGCGTCGAAGGCGGCGCTGGGCAGTTCGATCAGCAGGTAGGCGCCGAGGACGCCGCCGAGCAGCGAGGCGGTGCCGAAGCGCAGCAGTCGGGCGCGCTGGCCGGCCAGTTCGCGGCGGTAGCCGATCACGCCGCTGAGCGAGCCGGGCACCAGGCCGAAGGAGTTGGAGACGTTGGCGGTGACCGGCGGGAGGCCGACGGCGAGCAGCACCGGGAAGGTGATGAGGGTGCCGGAGCCGACGATCACATTGATCATTCCGGCGCCGACGCCTGCCGCCAGTACGGCGACCGCCTCCCAGACCGTCATGAGCCACCTCCCGTGGGGGTCCTGTCGCGGCGATCATGCCGGACGGACCGGCGGGGGTTCCAGAGGCACCCGGTATTCGGGACGTACGCCACAGTTCCCGCCGGTACGCCCGAGGGCCCGCCCCCGTGCGGTACGGGGGCGGGCCCTCGGCGGAGCGGGTGGCGGGCGGCGGTCACTCCGGGTCGATCTTGCGGTACTCGCGGAGCGGGTCGATCCGGGGCCGTGCGGAGCCCTTGGTGTCGGTGTCCAGCGGGCGCGGGCCGGCGGCCGGGTCGATCGGGACCTGGCTGGAGGCCGGCGGGGCGGCCGGGGCGGCGGCGCTGGGGGCGGCCACCGCGCTGCCGTTGGCACCGCCGCCGTTGCCGGTCAGGCCGGTGAACGCGCCGCCGAGGCCCTTGAGCGCGTCGCCGACCTCGCTGGGGATGATCCAGAGCTTGTTGGCGTCGCCCTTGGCCAGCTCGGGCAGGGTCTGGAGGTACTGGTAGGCGAGCAGCTTCTGGTCGGCGTCGCCCTGGTGGATCGCCTCGAAGACGGTCCGGATGGCGGCGGCCTCACCGTCGGCGCGCAGCACCGCGGCCTGGGCCTCGCCCTCGGCCTTGAGGACCTCGGCCTGCTTCTCGCCCTCGGCGCGCAGGATCTGCGACTGCCGGTTGCCCTCGGCGGTGAGGATCGCGGCGCGCTTGTCACGCTCGGCGCGCATCTGCTTCTCCATCGAGTCCTGGATGGAGGTCGGCGGCTCGATCGCCTTCAGCTCGACGCGGTTGACCCGGATGCCCCACTTGCCGGTGGCCTCGTCGAGCACCCCGCGCAGACCGGCGTTGATCACCTCGCGCGAGGTGAGGGTGGATTCGAGGTCCATCGAGCCGATGATGTTGCGCAGCGTGGTGACGGTGAGCTGCTCGATCGCCTGGATGTAGCTGGCGACCTCGTAGGTGGCGGCCCGGGGGTCGGTGACCTGGTAGTAGATGACGGTGTCGATGTTGACGACCAGGTTGTCCTGGGTGATCACCGGCTGCGGCGGGAACGGCACGACCTGCTCGCGCAGGTCGATCCGGTTGCGGACGCGGTCGATGAACGGGACGACGATGTTCAGGCCGGCGTTGAGCGTCCGGGTGTAGCGGCCGAAGCGCTCCACGATCGCGGCGCTGGCCTGCGGGATGACCTGAATCGTCTTGATCAGCGCGATGAAGGCCACCACGACCAGGACGACCAGGACGATAAGGACGGGTTCCACGGACTCTCCCCTAGACGACCAGGGCGGTCGCGCCCTGGATATCGACGACGTCGACCTGCTCCCCCGGCTGGTACACCTGCTCGGGGTGGAGCGCGCGGGCCGACCAGATCTCGCCGTTGAGCTTGATCCGGCCGCCCTCCGCGTCGACCCTTTCCGCGACGACCGCGGTGGCGCCCTTGAGCGCCTCGATGCCCATCTTGATCTGCGGGCCCTTCCGCAGCGCCCGGTAGGCGATCGGGCGGATGACGACCAGTTGCGCGACCGAGGCCGCGACGAAGGTCAGGACCTGCCAGACCGGGTCGGCGCCCAGTCCGGCGACGCCTGCCGCGACGAGCGCGCCGACGGCGAACATGGCGAGTTCCGGCATCGCCGTGATCACCAGCGGTATGCCGAGGCCGACGGCGGCCAGGAGCCACCAGATCCAGCTGTCCACGTGTCCATCCTAGGGAGGGAAGGGCCTTCGAGGCGGTCAGTTCCCGCAGGTGGAGGGGCGGAAACCGGTCGCGCGTACGACCGGTTCCGGTTCGATCGGGTTCAGCCGGGGTTCAGCGGCTCCGCGCGGGCCGTGTACGGGGTCCCGCGCGGAGCCCATGCGGGGTCAGCCGAGCGGCAGGCCCTGGGCGGACCAGCGGTCGCCGTGGCGCTCCAGGGTGAGCGGCAGGCCGAAGCACTTGGAGAGGTTGCGCGCCGTCAGCTCGGTGTCGATCGGGCCGGCCGCGAGCACCTTGCCCTGACGGATCATCAGGACGTGGGTGAAGCCGGGGGCGATCTCCTCGACGTGGTGGGTGACCATGGCCATGGCCGGCGCGAACTCGTCCTGGGCCAGCGCACCGAGGCGGCGGACGAGGTCCTCGCGGCCGCCGAGGTCGAGGCCGGCGGCGGGCTCGTCGAGCAGCAGCAGCTCGGGGTCGGTCATCAGCGCGCGGGCGATCAGGGTGCGCTTGCGCTCGCCCTCGGAGAGGGTGCCGAAGCGGCGGTCGGTCAGGCCGGCCATGCCGAGGCGGTCGAGCAGGGCGAGGGCGCGGGACTCGTCGGACTGCTCGTAGGTCTCCTGCCAGGTGACGGTCATGCCGTAGGCGGCGGTGAGCACCGTCTGCAGCACGGTCTGCTCGGCCGGGAGCTTGTCGAACATCGCGGCGCCGGCCAGGCCGATCCGCGAGCGCAGCTCGAAGACGTCCACCTCGCCGAGCTTCTCCCCGAGGACGGTGACCTTGCCGGCGGTCGGGAAGAGGTACGAGGAGGCGATCTGCAGCAGGGTGGTCTTGCCGGCGCCGTTCGGGCCGAGGATGACCCAGCGCTCTCCCTCGGAGATGGACCACGAGACCTGGTCGACCAGCGCGCGCCCCTCCCGGACCACGGAAACGTCCACCAGCTCCAGCACGTCGCTCATGCCTACGCCTTCCCCAAAAACAGATATCTCGGCCGTCGGTGCGGGCGGGCGTCCTCCTCCGGCGGCCGGTGGGCACGGAGTGGGTGCGCCGCACGCGCATGGGCAAACCTACGCCACGCGGATGGCCGCCGATTCCGTAGGCTGGCCGGATGCTCGCCACTCCTGCCGACAATCCGTACGAAGAGCCCCGTTCGGGGCGGCTGACCGCCTGGGGCAACGCCCTGCTGGCCGGTCTGGTGCCGCCCGACAACGCCGCCGCGGCGGTGCTGGGGGCCGACGAGAGCCACCGGGTGACCGGGCTTCCCGGGGACGGCCCGGACGAGCGGCACGGGCTCACCTGGGCACTGGGCCGGCTGCGGGTGCTGGGCGTGAAGGGCCTGCGGCTGGCACTGCCGACCGCCGGGCACCCGCTGGGCCTGACCGGTCCCGCGCCGTTCAACGAGCGGGCGATGGGGGCCGGGGAGGCGGTGCTGGCGGTCGGGGTACCGCTGGGGCTGGTGCCCGAGGTGGAGGTGTTCGGCCCGGCCGGGGACCGGTCGGCGACGGTGCTGTGGCGCTGCACCGAGGTGAACGACACACCGCCGGCGGACGTGCCCTCGCTGCACGAGGCGGAGTTCGAGCTGGCGGACGGGCTGCGCCGGGCGACCGCGCTGCTGACCCGGCTGGACGTGGCCGGGGCCGGGCCCGAGGCGCTGCGGGCACTGGAGGCGTACCGGCGGCGCGGGCACGACGAGCTGCTCGCACCGGGGTACCCGCCGCGCGCGGTGCGGGTCCTGGAGTCGGCGCGCCAGGTGGCGGCGCTGCTGTCGATCGCCTCGGGCGGTCACGGCGCGGCGGTGAGCGCCTCGGAGATCGCGGCCCGGCAGGCGGCGCTGGCGCCGCTGTGGCGCACGGCCCGCCGGGCCCAGGTGGCGGCGTACAACGCGCTGGTGGACGAGCGGACCTGAGTCCTAGCGGGTCTCGCCGTGCCGGACGGCCCAGAGCGCGGCCTGGGTGCGGTCGGCGAGGTCCAGCTTCATGAGGATGTTGGAGACGTGCGTCTTCACCGTCTTCTCGGACAGGTGGAGGCTGCGGGCGATCTCCCGGTTGGACCGGCCGTCGGAGATGTGGCCGAGCACCTCGCGCTCGCGCTCGGTGAGGGTGCCGCCGCGGCCCTGCGGGGGGCGCGGGCCGTCGTCGGCGAGCAGCGCCTCGGCGAGTTCGGGCTGGAGCAGCACGTGGCCGGCGTGCACCGAGCGGATCGCACCGGCCAGCGCCTCCGGGTCGACGTCCTTGTAGACGTACCCGGCGGCGCCGGCCCGCAGCGCGGGGACCATGGTGCGGTGCTCGGTGAAGCTGGTGACGATCAGGATCCGGGCCCGGCTGCCCTCCTCCTTGAGCGTGCGCAGCGCCTCGATGCCGTCGACGCCGGGCATCTTGAGGTCCATCAGCACGACGTCGGGGTCGAGGGCCCGGGCCCGGTCGACGCCCTCGGCGCCGTCGGCGGCCTCGCCGACCACCTCGATGTCGTCCTGCACCTCCAGGAAGGTGCGCAGGCCGCGGCGGACCACCTGGTGGTCGTCGACCAGCAGGACGCGGATCGCGGACGCGGTGTCAGGCACCGGGGACCTCCATCTCGACGACCGTGCCCCTTCCGGGGGCGGAGTCCAGGGTGAGTCGGCCGCCGACGGCTTCGGCTCGGTCGCGCATCGAGACCAGACCGAGGTGGCGGCCGGCCCGGCGGACCGACTCGGGGTCGAAGCCCCGGCCGTTGTCGCTGATCCGCAGCAGGGCGCCGCGGTCGGGCGTGCCGGCCAGGGTGACGGTGACCCGGCGGGCGCCGGAGTGGCGCAGCGCGTTGTGCAGGGCCTCCTGGGCGACCCGCAGCAGGGCGGCCTCCTGGGCCTGCGGCAGGGCGCGGACCCGGTCGGCGGCGAAGGCGACGTCGGCGGTGTGGGCGCGGTCGAGGACCTGCACCTGGGAGGCGAGGGTGGCGCTCAGGCCGTCCTCCTCCAGGGCGGCGGGGCGCAGCTCGACGACGACGGCGCGCAGCTCGTCGGCGGCCTCGGCGGCGAGCCGGGCGACCTCGGCGAGCTCCTGCCGGGCGCGGGCCGGGTCGCGGTCGACGAGCTTGGCGGCGGCCTTGGCGGTGAGGCGCAGCGAGAAGAGCTTCTGCGAGACGGCGTCGTGCAGGTCGTGGGCGATCCGGGCGCGTTCGCCGGCCAGGGTGAGTTCGCGGCTGCGCTCGTACAGGCGCGCGTTGGACAGGGCGAGCGCGGCGTGGGCGGCGAGTATCCGCAGGAGTTCCTCGTCGTGGTCGG
Source organism: Kitasatospora sp. NPDC057692 (assembly GCF_042799475.1). Taxonomy (NCBI): domain Bacteria; kingdom Bacillati; phylum Actinomycetota; class Actinomycetes; order Kitasatosporales; family Streptomycetaceae; genus Kitasatospora; species Kitasatospora sp. NPDC057692. The sequence continues at coordinate 10,627 of NZ_JBHVIV010000069.1, forward strand.
TGAAGCCGCCGCCGCCCTGCTTGTTGGCGAGGTAGATGACGCCGAGGACGGCGGGCTCGTCCTCCGCGGGGTCGGGGTCGACGATCGGCATGCCGAGGAAGGCGCCCAGCTCGGGGTGGGCCTCGGGCCAGCCGCCGAAGGCGGGGGCCTTGCGGACGTCGTCGAGCCGGACGGCGCGGGTCTCGTGGAACATCGCGGCGAGCACGCCGTGCTGCCGGGGCAGCGGGCCGATGGCCTTCCACTGCTCGTCGGTGACGCCGTCGACGACGAACTGGGCGAAGCCGCCGTGGTCGTCGGGGACGCCGAGGGCGGCGTACTCGGCGCCCAGCAGGCGGCGGGCGGAGGCGGTGATCCGGCGCAGGACCTCGCGGACCTCCAGGTGGCGGCTCATCGCGAGCAGGGCCTGGCTGACGGCCTCGATGCCGGCGAGGCAGGGTTCGCAGGCGGGCAGGGTGGCGGCGGGCGGCGGGCCGACCGGGATCCGGTCGGCGGACAGCGCTCCGGCGTGCCGGTGGTCGCTTGGCACGGTGGGCATGTCGCCAACCTACCGCTGCGCGCGGGGCCCGCGCGTCCGTCCCCGGGCCGGGCGGGGCCCGGGTCTGCGGACCTAGGCCGCCCGGGCCCGCCATGCTGGGCAAACGCCGCGGGGGCGGCCCTCCCCGGGTGGGGCGGGCCGCCCCCGCGGGCGGACGGCGGGCGGTCAGCCCTTCTGCATGACCTCGGGCTCGTGACGGCGCTGGAGGCGGGTCACGACGATGCCGATGAGGACGGACATCATGATCAGGATCCCGGCGTCGAACCAGAACTGGCCGGCGTTGTGGCCCCAGATCGCGTCGTACTCGGGGTTCTGGAAGTCCTTGTTCCAGGGGCCGAGCAGGTGCGAGAGGTCCAGCGTGGTGGCGACCATGCCGGTGCCCCAGCGGGCCGGCATCAGCCAGGCGAACTGCTCCAGGCCGGGCTTGGAGAAGACCTGGAAGAGGCAGCCGGTGAAGACCACCTGGATGATCGCGAACATGACCAGCAGCGGCATGGTCTTCTCGGCGGTCTTGACCAGCGCGGAGATCGCCAGGCCGAACATCATCGAGGCGAAGCTGAGCAGGATCAGGCCGAGGCTCATCTCCAGGATCGGCAGGCTCTTGACCACCAGGCCGTCGGAGGGCAGCTTGCGCGGCAGGAAGCCGACGGCGGAGATGATCGCGCCCTGGATCACGCTGAAGAAGCCCAGCACGATGATCTTGGACATCATGTACGCCGAGCGGGACAGCCCGGTGGCCCGTTCCCGTTCGTAGATCGCCCGTTCCTTGATCAGCTCGCGGACCGAGTTGGCCGCCCCGGAGAAGCAGGCGCCGATCGCCAGGATCAGCATGATCGTCGCGGCGCCGCTGTTGAGGCCGAGCTGCGTCTTGGGGTTGCGGGCCAGGCCGGCCTCGTTCGGGATCAGCACGCTGACCGCGCCGAGCACCGCCGGCAGCAGGATCGACAGCGCCAGGAAGCCCCGGTCCGAGGCGAGCACCGAGACGTAGCGGCGGATCAGCGTCCACAGCTGCGAGCCCCAGCTCTGCGGCTTCGGCGGGCGGACGGCCTCCTGCCCGATCTGCGCGGACTGCACCGGCTGCACGGCGCCGGAGTCGATGTCGGCCGAGTACTGCTGGTGGTGCACCGAGCCGCGGTAGCGGCCGGCCCAGTCGTGGTCCGGGTAGTTCTCGAAGGCCTGGAAGACATCGGCCCAGGTCTCGTACCCGAAGAAGTGCAGGGCCTCGTCCGGCGGGCCGAAGTACGCCACCGAGCCGCCCGGCGCCATCACCAGCAACCGGTCGCAGAGGGCGAGTTCGGCCACCGAGTGGGTGACGACCAGGATGGTGCGGCCGTCGTCGGCGAGGCCGCGCAGCATCTGCATGACCTCGCGGTCCATGCCCGGGTCGAGGCCGGAGGTGGGCTCGTCCAGGAAGATCAGCGAGGGCTTGGTGAGCAGCTCCAGGGCGACCGAGACGCGCTTCTGCTGACCGCCGGAGAGCGCGGTGATCCGGTTGTCTGCGCGCTTGTCCAGGCGCAGCTCGTAGAGCACCTCGTCGATCCGCGCCTCGCGCTCGCGCGGCTCGGTGTCGCCGGGGAAGCGCAGCCGGGCCGCGTACTTGAGGCCGGTGCGGACGGTCAGCTCCTTGTGCAGGATCTCCGACTGCGGCACCAGGCCGATGCGCGAGCGCAGCTCGGCGAACTGCTTGTAGAGGTTGCGGCCGTCGTAGAGGACGTCGCCGCGGTCGGCCGGGCGGTAGCCGGTGAGGGCGCGCAGCAGGGTCGACTTGCCGGAGCCGGACGGGCCGATGACCGCGACCAGGGACTTCTCCGGGACGCCGAAGCTGACGTCGTTGAGCAGGATCTTCTTGCCGCCCTTGTGCTCGACCTCGACGGTCAGGTGGCGGGCGGAGAAGGAGACCGCGCCGGTGTCGACGAACTCCTGCAGCTGGTCGCCGACCAGCACGAAGCTGGAGTGGCCGACGGTCAGCCGGTCCTGCGCGCCGATCAGCTGGCGCTCGACGCGCTGGCCGTTGAGGAAGATGCCGTTGTGGCTGCCGAGGTCGACGATCTCGTAGCGGCCGTCCGGCAGCTGGCGCAGCTCGGCGTGGTGGCGGGAGACCTGGAGGTCGGAGACCACGATGTCGTTGTCGAGCGCGCGGCCGATCCGGATGGTCTTCATGCCGGCGGTCAGGTTGCGGATGATCGTCGGCTGCGGGCCGCCGTCGTGCTCGGCGGGCGCCGGCTGCGGGAAGCCCTGCTGGTGCGGGAAGCCCGGCTGCTGCTGCGGGAACGGCTGCGGCTGCGGCGCCTGCTGCTGGGCCTGCGGCCACTGCTGCTGGTGCGGCGGCTGGGCCTGCGCCTGCGGCGGGTAGGGCTGCTGGGCCGCCGGGGCCTGCCACTGCTGCTGCGGAGCGGCCTGCGGCTGCGGGGCGGCGGTGCGGCTGGTGGCCGCCTCGTGCCAGGCCGGGGCCTGGGCGGCGGGCTGGGCGGCCGGCGCGGAGAAGGCGAGCCGGGGGCCGTTCTCGGCGTTGCCGAGGTTGACCACGGCTCCCGGGAACAGCTGCGCCTGCAGGGTGCGGGCGCCGCCGGTGAAGGTGCCGTTGGTGCTCCCGTGGTCGTCCAGCTGCCAACCCGCCCCGTTGAAGGAGATGGTGGCGTGCTGCCAGGAGACCCGCGCGTCGTCGAACTGGAAGTCCGACTGCGGATTGCGACCGATGGTGTAGGACCGCCCGGGTTCCAGGACCCGCTGCTGTCCGTTGATCTCGATGACGAGTTGCGGCACTGCTCGTCTGCCCCGCTCTCTCGGTTCCCCCGATGGTGCGCCCCGGTCAGGTGGGGGCGAAATGATCGTGAATCTGACGGGGGAATCATTCCAGCCCGCCGGGCGCCGGTGAAAGCCGCCCCCGCGGACTGTGACCGGGCGGCAACGATTCGCGGACCCCCGTCGGACGGGCGGCTCCACGGGCGGCTCCACGGGCGGCTCCGGGAGCCGTCCACCGGCCGTCCACGACCCGGACGGGTGCTCTGGCGGCGGTCGGCTGCGGGTAGCGTGGGAGGCACCATGAACGCATCGCCCTTGGCCGCCGCGCCGCTCCCCGCCCCGCAGCCCCGGACCGAGGACGGGCGCACCCTGCTCGTCAAGGTGTTCGGCAAGGACCGCCCCGGGATCACCGCCGGGCTCTTCGCCACCCTGGCCGGGTACGGCGTCGAGGTCGTCGACATCGAGCAGGTCGTGACCCGTGGCCGGATAACGCTCTGCGCCCTGGTCAGCGCGCCCTCGGCGCCCGGCGCCGAGGGCGGTCTGCGGGCCCTGGTGCACCGCTGGGCCGAGGAGCAGAAGCTCCAGGCCGAGATCATCTCCGGCATCGGCGACAACCGGCCGCGCCGCGAGGGCCGCTCGCACGTCACCGTCCTCGGCCACCCGCTGACCGCCTCCGCGGTCGCCGCGCTCACCTCCCGGATCACCGAGGCCGGCGGCAACATCGACCGCGTCTTCCGGCTCGCCAAGTACCCGGTGACCGCCGTCGAGCTGGCCGTCTCGGGTGTGGCGACCGAGCGGCTGCGCGCCGAGCTGGCGCAGGAGGCGGCCACCCAGCGGGTGGACGTCGCGGTGGTGGCGGCCGGGCTGGAGCGGCGCGCCAAGCGGCTGGTGGTCATGGACGTCGACTCGACGCTGATCCAGGACGAGGTGATCGAGCTCTTCGCCGCCCACGCGGGCTGCGAGGCGGAGGTCGCCGAGGTGACGGCGGCGGCGATGCGCGGCGAGCTGGACTTCGCCGAGTCGCTGCACGCCCGGGTCGCGCTGCTGGCCGGACTGGACGCCGCGGTGACCGAGAAGGTGCGCGCGGAGGTCCGGTTCACCCCGGGCGCGCGCACCCTGATCCGCACGCTGCAGCGGCTGGGCTACCAGGTGGCGGTGGTGTCCGGCGGGTTCACCCAGGTCACCGACCACCTGGTGGAGCAGCTGGGGCTGGACTTCGCGGCGGCCAACACCCTGGAGGTGGTGGACGGGAAGTTCACCGGCCGGGTGGTCGGCGAGATCGTCGACCGGGCGGGCAAGGCGCGCTGGCTGGCCCGGTTCGCCGAGCAGGCCAGGGTGCCGCTGGAGCAGACGGTGGCGATCGGCGACGGCGCCAACGACCTGGACATGCTGAACGCGGCCGGGCTGGGCGTGGCATTCAACGCCAAGCCGGTGGTGCGGCAGGCGGCGGACACCGCGGTGAACGTGCCGTTCCTGGACACCGTGCTGTACCTGCTGGGGATCACCCGCGAGGAGGTCGAGGCGGCCGACGTCCTGGACGGTCCCGCGGACGGCGGCCCGGCGGCCGGCTGACGGCCCCGCACAGCGACGCCGAGGGGCGCGCGGACCCGGTCCGCGCGCCCCTCGGCCTTTCCCCCGGGATCAGTCCTGCGGTGTGAAGTACGAGACCAGCGCGGCCACGCCCGGCTCGACGTCCTTCCAGGAGCCGGAGAAGCTGAGCACCGCGATGGCGGCGGTCGGGAAGCCGCCGAGCCGCAGCCGCTCCAGCGCCTCCCGGTCCCCCTCGTCGCCGGCCAGCACCTGGGTCAGGCCGAGCACCCCGGGGTTGTGGCCGACCAGGACCAGGTCGGCGTACTCCTCCGGGGTCTCCTGCAGGACGGTGATGATCTCGCCGGGGGTCGCCTCGTAGACCCGCCCCTCGTAGACGGTCCTGCGCGAGCGCTTCGGCAGCTCGTGCGCGGCGAGCTTCCACGTCTCCCGGGTGCGCAGGGCGTCGGAGCAGAGCACGTAGTCGGGGTTGATGCCGGAGTCGGCGAGCCAGCGTCCGGCCTCCGGGGCCTGGTGGCGGCCCCGGTCGGCCAGCGGCCGCTCGTGGTCGTCGACGCCGTTGGGCCAGTCGGCCTTGGCATGGCGGAGAACGATGATCCTGCGGGGCGTGTCGGCGCTCATACCCAGCAAGCTTGGCAGAAAAGCCGGCCGGGAGCGCGGTGCTGCCCGGTGCCGCCACCCGGCGGGGCGGGCGGTGCCGCCGTGCGGGGTCCGCCGGGGGCCGCCCGGCGGTCAGCCCAGGTTCTGGGCGACCGTCGCGATGATGATCAGCAGGACGACGATGCCGCCGATGGCCGCGGCGATCTGGCCGAGCTTCTTGTGGCCGTCGGTGGGGTTCGGTTCGAGAACGGGCATGCCCGGATTCTCCCACCCCGAACACGCCCGTCCACCACCGGCCCCGCCGGGCCGCGTCAGGCCGCGGCCGCGGCCCCCGCCGGGACGGCCTCGTCCTCGATGTGCCGGGCCCGGGCCGCCCGCAGGCCGAACAGGACCTGCGGCACCAGCAGCAGCGCCAGGAAGCCGAGCGGCAGGTACCACTCGCCGGTCGCCTCGTAGAGCCGGCCGATCAGGATCGGGCCGGGGATCGAGATCAGGTAGCCGACGCCCTGGGCGAAGGCCGACAGCTGGGCGACCCCGCCGGCCGTCCGGGCGCGCAGGCCGATCATGGTCAGCACCAGCGGGAAGGCGCAGTTGGACAGGCCCACCAGGACCGCCCACAGCCACGGCACGCCGGCCGGGGCGAACGCCAGGCCGAGGTAGCCGACGATGCCGAAGGAGGCCAGGACCACCACGAACAGCCGCTGGTCGCCGCGGCGGGCGGCCAGGTTGGGCAGCACGAAGGAGACCGGCACGCCGATCACCATGGTCAGCGCGAGCAGCACGCCGGAGGCGCCCTCGGAGATGCCGGAGTCCTGGAAGATCTTCGGCAGCCAGCCCATCACCACGTACGCGCCGGTGGCCTGGCAGCCGAAGAAGCAGGCCAGCGCCCAGGCGGTGCGGCTCCGGGTGATCGGCAGCCGCACCCCGGCGGCCGAGCCGTCCGACGGACCGCCGGAGCCCCGCCGGGTGAGCAGCACCGGGATCCAGAGCAGCAGGGCGAGGGCGCCGAGCGCGGCCCACACCCCGAGGCCGACCCGCCAGTCCCCGCCGAGCCCGCTGGTCAGCGGGACGGTGACGGCCGCGGCCAGCGCGGTGCCGGCCGACAGGGCCATCGAGTACAGGCCGATCATCGGCCCGACCTTCTCCGGGAAGTACCGCTTGATCACCACCGGGATCAGCACGTTGGCCACGGCGACACCGGCCAGCGCGAGCGCGGTCAGCAGCAGGAAGACGGCCGTGTTGCCGGCGAAGGAGCGGGCCAGCACGCCCGCGGTGATCGCGCCCATGCCGGCCGCGACCACCGCGATCGGGCCGAGCCGGCGGGCCAGCCCGGGGGCGGCGAAGCCGAACAGGGCGAAGCAGAGCGAGGGGACGGCGGTGAGCAGGCCGGCCACCGTCGGGCTCATCCCGAGGTCCTCGCGGACCTGGTCGAGGAGCGGCCCGAGGCTGGTGACCACGGGGCGGAGGTTGAACGCGGCGGCGGCGATCGCGAGGGCGAACAGCCAGCCGAGGGAGCTGCGGCCGGTCGGGGCGGGCCGCTCGGACCGCGGCCGGGAGGAGGCCCGGGAGGAGGCGGTGGCGGGATCTGCGGTGTCTGCTGCGGACGACATGCGCGCCATCATAGAATGATGGGATGAATTAGCGCACCTTTGAAATTGGCATGATGGCCCGACCCACCCGACCCAAGGAGTCCCCCGTGGCGCTGTCCTCGCCGAGGCGCACCCCGCTGTCCGACCAGGTGATCGCCCAGCTGCGGGCCCAGATCACCTCCGGCGAGTGGGCCGTCGGCTCGCGCATCCCCACCGAGGCCGCCCTCGTCGAGCAGCTCGGTGTGGCCAGGAACACGGTGCGCGAGGCCGTCCGCGCGCTCGCCCACAACGGGCTGCTGGACATCCGCCAGGGCTCCGGCACCTACGTCCTCGCCACCAGCGAGCTCGCCGGCGTGATGCACCGCCGGTTCGCCGACGCCGACCGCGCCCAGGTCACCGAGCTGCGGGTCACCCTGGAGACCGCCGCCGCCGGCCTGGCCGCCACCCGGCGCACCGACCGCGACCTCGCCCTCATCGACACCGCCCTGGCCCGCCGTGAGGACGCCTGGCGCTCGGGCGACGCCGAGGACTTCGTCCAGGCCGACGCCGCATTCCACCAGGCCGTCGTCTCCGCCGCCCACAACGACGTGCTCGCCGTCCTCTACGCCGACCTCGGCGAGGTCACCCGCGCCCAGCTGCGCCACGAGGTCGGCCCCGAGCTCGTCGCCGAGCGCTACCTCGGCCACGACCGGATCGTCGACGCCATCCGGGCCGGCGACGCCCAGCGCGCCTCCTACGAGGCGGGCCACGCCATCAGCAGCTGCAACAACGCCCGGGAGGCCTGACGCCGGCCGGCCTCCCCGGGCCCCCGGCCGGACGACCTCACGCCTTGTCAGGGACGCGATTTGGCGTGCTAACGTCCCGTGGAAATTCGCGGACGACCGAGCTCCGGTCGCATGTGGACACCACGGGGAGAACTGATGGCGGATCCGGACCTGAAACCGGGCCAGGGACCGGGCGGGGGCCCGACGAAGGTGTCGACGCCGGCCCTGGACAAGGCGGCCACCTCGCTGGACGGCATCGCCGACGACAGCACCGCGGCCGGCAAGGCGGCCGACGAGTCGACCGAGGCGGCGGCCGCGAAGCTGAGCGGCTGGGACACCGCGTCGGCGCTGCGCGGGGCGCTCAAGGAGTGGCACGAGCAGGTGTCGCAGCTCAACGGCCGGCTCAACCAGGAGGCCGGGATGATGCGGCAGACCCACACCAACTACCTGAGCGTCGAACACGGCATCGCCACGTCGTTCACCCCCGGGCAGGGCTGACCCATGAGCCTGCTCGGTTTCGAGGACGTCATGAAGGCCGACCCGTCCGCGATGGCCAAGGCCGCCGCAGACTGGACCGCGATGGCCGGCAAGTACCAGCAGGTCCAGCACCGGCTGGAGACCGAGGTGCTCGCGTTCACCGGCAACCAGGGCCTGTGGATGGGCTCCACCGCCTTTGCCGCCAACCAGCACGTGGGCGTCACCCGTCAGCAGAGCATCGACGCGCAGACCGAGGCCAAGGCCGTCGCCTCGATCATCACCGACGCCAGGAACGACTTCGAGGCGGCGCAGAAGAAGCTCCGGCAGACCGTCGCCGACGCCCAGGCCGACGGCATGAAGGTGACCGGCACCGGCGCCGTCATGTTCGACGTCGGCGCGCTCGACCCGGCCGCCAAGCAGGACTACCGCCACGACCGCGACTACCAGCAGGAGCGCAGCGAGGCCGCCGGCACGTGGGCGCAGAAGATCAGGACCTACGTGGAGGAGGCGACCGCCGCCGACCAGCGGGCCGCCCTCCAGCTGCGCCGGGCCGCCAAGGTCGGCGACCTGTCGAACCAGTTCAACGGCCAGGCCGTCGGCGGCGGTGACGAGGCCGACGGCAGGCGGGCCGCCGAACTCGCCGCCCGGATCAAGGACGGCAAGACCCTCACCCCGGAGGAGCTCGCCGAGCTCAACAACCTGATGAAGGCCGACTCCGGCAGCCCGGTCTACGGCCAGACCCTGCTCAACGCGCTCGGCCCCGAGGGCACCCTGCTGCTCGCCGACGAGCTGGAGCTCCGGCTCAACGACCGGAACGGCAGGAACAAGGGCGAGTACGGCGAGCTGCGGACCAACCTCGCCAACACCATCGCCGGTGCCACCCGGGACACCGACAGCCGGTTCTACCAGGACTTCCGCAAGGGCCTCCAGGAAGCCGGCGTCAAGAACGTCAACGAGCGCCACTTCGGCGGCAGGACCGAGCCGGTCTACGGCTACCAGACCCTGGCCACCCTGCTCCAGCACGGCAACGCCGGGTACGGCCCGCAGTTCCTGAACGACCTCGGCACCGACATCCTCGCCGCCGAGCGCGGGGACAGGAACCGCTGGTCCTCGCACCAGTTCAACGGCCCGCGCCCGGACCTGGAGTACGACCCGGTGAACGGCGTGCTCAAGCTGATGGGCCAGAACCCGGACGCCGCCACCCTGTTCCTCGACCCCAAGGCCCCCGGCGCCGACGACCGCCTCGCGTACCTGCTGCGCGACCGCGAGTGGCCCACCTCCTACGTCAACACCCTGTACGGCCCCCCGATGGTCGACAAGACCACCCACCAGGAGGGCCTGGCCGCCGCCCTGGAGGCCGCCGCCACCGGCGACGTGCCCGGCGACGGCAGCCACAACGGCGGCCCGCACACCCCGGCCCAGGCCCGGGTCATGCAGGGCGTCATCGACGCGCTGGACGCCGAGGGCAAGGGCGCGGAGGACATCCACGACGATCTGAAGGCACCGCTCGCCAACGCGCTGTCGGACTACGTCGACGACACCCACCTGATCCTCAGCGAGGACGTCTCCACCGCCAAGCACAGCGGTGCCTGGGAGCAGAACGGCGAGGGCCACCTCGGCGGCGGCTCCGACCACATCATCCGGGTCATGCGCGGCGTCTCCGACGACCCGGAGGCCTACGCCACGCTGTACGCCGCCGAACGGGCCAAGGCCGCCGAGGCCCTGGCCGCCCTCCCGGCCGATCCCCAGCACGCCGCGGAGGAGCGGGACATCCCGGCGCGGCAGGTCGGAACGGCCCTCGGGGCCTACGACGCGATCCGGTCCTCGGTCATCCTGGACGAGAAGGACGACCGGATGGAGTGGGCCGAGAAGACCGGCGAGTTCGCCTCCACGGTGAACGGCACCGTGACCGGGTTCATCCCGGAGGTCGGCGACATCGCGGGCGGCCTCGTCGACCTGGGCATCTCCGAGTGGACCGACAACGTCAAGGAGGACGCCCAGAACGCGGGCAACTCCAAGTCCGCCGACGCCCACTACGCCGCGCTGACCCAGGGCAAGGCCATGGCGGCGGGCTGGGGCGACGCCGCCCACGCGAGCCCCGAGGCGGCCAACGTGGTCTCCCAGGAGATGGGCACCGGCCACACCACCGGTCACGCCAACGCCATGAGCGCCCTCGGACGGAACGGTCAGAAGTGAGGCTCTCCCGGCGCGCCTGGACGCTCGTGGCCGCCGCCCTCGTCCTCGTCCTGGGGGCCGGCGGCTTCGCGACCTGGCGCTACACCGACCTGTTCGTCCCGGACCGCCTGTGCGACGGCGCCGTCGCGACGAAGGACGTCCGGCGGATCCTGGGCGACGGCCGGCTGGAGGTCGTCCAGAGCCGCCTGGCGAAGGACCGCGCCGAGGCCGGCGGCGACTGCGTGATCGAGGCCGCGAACGGCGCCGACCTCACCCTGCGCAGCCACGGCGTCCGGCCCGACGACGAGCGCAGCCCCGTCGATCCCGCGATGTCGCAGCCGGACCGGGGCCCGATCGGCGCGTTCGGCAACGACACCGGGTGGCTGATGCTGCCGGCGGGCTGCCGCAAGGCCGCTGGCGGCGCGACGGACCGGTTCCCGGACCGGGACGCCGACGTCCTCAGCGCCGATGTGCGCCACCGCGGCAAGCACGGGCTGATCTGGCAGGACGCCCCGTCCAAGGAGACCCCCGACCAGGAGGCCCGCACCGCCCTCGCCCGGCTCGCCGGCGACTTCGGCGCGGCGCTCGCCAGGTCGTCCGGCTGCGGCTCCGACACCGTCCCGGACATGCACCTCACGGCCCCCGGCCCGCCCGTCGCACCCGCGACCGACGGGCGGCTCTGCGGCCTTCCGGGCGTGGCGACCGGCGGGAACCGGCAGGAGCTGGCCGAGCGGGTCGGCGACCCGGCGGCGCCGCTGCAGTCCTGCTGGGTCTACGTCCAGACCCTGTCCGAGCCGGCGTTCGGCTTCACCGCCACCACCGACACCCGCTACCCGGCCCTCGTCGCCACGCGGGAGCGGCTGAACGCGCCCCTGTCGGCCGGGTGGCGCGGTACGGGCGCGAACACCACCATCCGCGTGCCCTGCGGGAAGGACGACCTGCTCCTCCACCTGACCACCGGCCGTCCCGATCTGATCGAGCCGACCGGGGCGACGGCCTACACCTCCCGGCTGTTCTCCTCCTGGGCCGACGCCGTCGCGGCGCAGCGCGGCTGCGAGCCGGTCGCCCCGAAGTAGCCCCGGCGCCGGAACGCCGCTGCCCGGCACCCCTCCTCCTCGGGAGGGGTGCCGGGCAGCGGCGTGTGCGGGAGGCGTCAGGCGCCGATGGCGTGCAGGCCGCCGTCGACGTGGACGATCTCGCCGGTGGTCTTCGGGAACCAGTCCGACAGCAGGGCGACGACGCCGCGGCCGGCCGGCTCCGGGTCGTTCAGGTCCCACTTCATCGGCGAGCGGTTGTCCCAGGTGGCGGCCAGGTCGCCGAAGCCCGGGATGGACTTGGCGGCCATCGAACCGAGCGGGCCGGCCGAGACCAGGTTGCAGCGGATGTTCCGCTCGCCCAGGTAGCGCGCCAGGTAGCGGTTGGTCGACTCCAGGGCGGCCTTGGCCGGGCCCATCCAGTCGTACTGCGGCCAGGCGAACTGCGCGTCGAAGGTGAGGCCGACGACCGCGCCGCCGTCCTGCATCAGCGGCAGCAGCGCCGTGGTCAGCGACTTCAGCGAGTACGCGGAGACGTGCATGGCGGTCGCCACGGACTCCCACGGCGTCTCCAGGAAGTTGCCGCCCAGGGCGTCCTGCGGGGCGAAGCCGATCGAGTGGACGATGCCGTCCAGGCTCGGCAGGTGCTCGCGCACCTGGTCGGCGATGCCGGCCAGCTGCTCCGGGCTGGAGACGTCCAGCTCCAGGACCTTGACCGGGTGCGGCAGCTTCTTGGCGACGCGCTCGGTCAGGCTCGGCCGCGGGAAGGCGGTCAGGATGACCTCGGCGCCCTGCTCCTGGGCCAGCTTGGCGGTGTGGAAGGCGATGGAGGACTCCAGCAGCACACCGGTGATCAGGATGCGCTTGCCCTCAAGGATTCCACTCATGACTCAGTGACCCATGCCCAATCCGCCGTCGACGGGAATGACGGCTCCGGTGATGTACGCGGCCTCGTCCGAACCGAGGAACCGCACGGTGGAAGCGACCTCGGCGGGCGCCGCGTAACGGCCCAGCGGCACGCCCGCGACGATCTCCGCGCGGCGCTCGTCGGTGAGCACCGCGGTCATGTCGGTGTCCACGAAGCCGGGGGCGACCACGTTGACGGTGATGTTGCGCGGGCCCAGCTCGCGGGCCAGCGAACGGGCGAAGCCGACCAGGCCCGCCTTGGACGCGGCGTAGTTGGCCTGGCCCGGGGAGCCGGAGAGGCCGACGACCGAGGAGATCAGCACGATCCGGCCCTTGCGGGCGCGCATCATCAGCTTGGAGGCGCGCTTCACCACGCGGAAGGTGCCGGTGAGGTTGGTGTCCAGGACGGACGTGAAGGCCTCCTCCGACATCCGCAGCAGCAGGGTGTCGTTGGTGATCCCGGCGTTGGCGACCAGCACCTCGACGGCGCCGTGCGCGGCCTCGACCTCGGTCAGCGCGGCGTCCACCTGGGCGCTGTCGGTGATGTCGCAGCGAACCGCGAGCACGTCGTACTTGGCCAGCTGCTCGGGGACCTCACCCGACCGGCTGGTGATGGCGACCTTGTCGCCCGCCTCGGCGAAGGCCAGGGCGATCGCGAGGCCGATGCCCCGGTTGCCTCCGGTGACGAGAACCGAGCGGCTCAACGATCCACCTCTCTCCCTTGTGTGCGCACGCCGTGACGCCCGCGTACCACTCCGTGATGTCCGCGTACGTCGTAACGAGGTACGCGGTGTGACGCTATCGGTCGTTCCGGCGCGGCGGCGAATCGGGCTCCCACAGCGCCGCAGCGACGGAACTGTCGGTACCCGACAATCCGTGTCCGCCCGGATTTCCCGCGATTCGCCCACCGGTCCGCACCGGATTGTCGTGTCCACTGAGCGGCCCGTCCGGGAACCCGGCGGCGGGGCACGCCCGTTGTGCCCCCTGGTGCGGCACGAGGCCGGGGCCGCCGCACCGGGGCCGACGACGGCCCGCGGCCGGACAGCGGCCCCGGCGACGAGCGGAGGCGGAACGCGGAATGAGCGAGGCACGGGCCGGGACCACCCATCGGCGCGGACGACTGGCGGCCCTGGCCGCGCTGGCGGCCGGCGCGGGAGCGGTCGCCTGGGCGCTGCGCGACCTCCCGGCGGCGTTCGGCCGCCGACCGGACGGCGAGCGCGAGGAACGGCTGCGCAACTCCCCCCAGTACCGCGACGGCGTCTTCCACAACGCGCCCTCCGAGCTGGCCCGGACGGCCGCGCCGTCCGGCATCGACCCGGACACGGTGCGCCGGGTGCTGTTCCAGCGCGACGGCCGCACACCGAGCCGCGCGGTGCCCGTCGTCCGGCCGCCCGACGGCGCGGTCCCGGCCGCCGAGGGCGTGGCGGTCACCTGGTACGGGCACGCCTCGGCGCTGGTCGAGATCGAGGGCTCGCGGGTGCTGCTCGACCCGATCTGGAGCGAGCGCTGCTCCCCCGCCGCGCAGGTCGGCCCGCGCCGGCTGCACCCGGTGCCGGTGGAGCTGGAGGAGCTGCCGCAGGTGGACGCGGTGCTCATCTCGCACGACCACTACGACCACCTGGACATGGCGACGGTCCGCCGGCTGGTGCGCAGCCAGTCGGCGCCGTTCGCGGTGCCGCTCGGCATCGGCGCCCACCTGCGCCGCTGGGGCGTGCCCGAGCACCGGATCATCGAACTGGACTGGGACGAGACCTGCACGCTCGGCGACCTGGTGCTCACCCTGACCGCCGCCCACCACTTCTCCGGCCGCGGCCTGACCCGCAACACCACCCTGTGGGGCTCCTGGGTGGTCGCCGGGCCGAGCCGCAGGATCTACTACACCGGCGACTCCGGCTACTTCGAGGGCTATGCGCGGATCGGCGCCGAGCACGGCCCGTTCGACGCCGCGCTGGTCCAGGTCGGCGCCTACGACCCGGCCTGGGCGGACATCCACATGACGCCCGAGGACGCCGTCCTCGCCCACCGGGAGCTGAACGCCGAACTGCTGCTCCCGGTGCACTGGTGCACCTTCAACCTGGGCCTGCACCCGTGGGCCGAGCCGGTCGAGCGGCTGCTGGTGGCGGCGAAGGAGCACGGCGTGCGGCTGGCGGTCCCGCGCCCCGGCGAGCGGGTGGACGTCGACAACCCGCCGGAGCCGGACGGCTGGTGGGAGGGCGTCGGCTAGCCGGTCGGCCGCCGCACCGGAAATGCGCTGGCCGAAACCCCTTTGACGGGAAATGATGCGGTGCGGGTGCCCCCTTTGTGCGAAGGAGGGCGCCCGCACCGCCGTCCGCCCGACCAGGGAGCCCGATTGCCTCCGCTGCCCCCGACCAGCACGCCGCCGTCCCACGCCGTCGACCCGCTCTTCCTCGGCTTCCCGCTGCGCGCCCTCGCCGACGCCGCCCTCACCCGGGCCCGGGAACTCGGCGCCTCGCACGCCGACTTCCGCCTGGAGCGGGTCCGCAGCGCCTCCTGGCGGCTGCGCGACGCCCGCCCGGCCGGCACCTCCGACGGCGTGCAGCTCGGCTTCGCCGTCCGGGTGCTGCTGGACGGCGCCTGGGGCTTCGCGTCCGGGGTGGACCTCACTTCCGACGCGGCGGCCCGGGTGGCCGAGCAGGCCGTCGCGGTGGCCCGGCTCTCCGGCGGGATCGGCCGCACCGCGGGGTCGGCGGAACGGGTCGAGCTGGCCGCCGAGCCGGTGCACCGGGACGCCACCTGGGTCTCCGCGTACGAGGTGAACCCCTTCGAGGTGCCGGACGCCGAGAAGACGGCGCTGCTCGCCGAGTGGAGCACCCGGCTGCTGGCCGCCGAGGGCGTCTCGCACGTCCAGGCGACCCTGCTGACCGTCCAGGAGAACAAGTTCTACGCGGACACCGCCGGCACCGTCACCACCCAGCAGCGGATCCGGCTGCACCCGGTGCTGGAGGCCACCTCGGTGGACGCGCGCACCGGCGCCTTCGACTCGATGCGCACCCTGGCGCCGCCGGTCGGGCGGGGCTGGGAATACCTGGCGGGAGTACGGGGGTCGTCCCCCGGGGAGCGGAGCCTGGCGGGCACCGGCTGGGACTGGGACGCCGAACTCGCCGGGCTGCCCGTCCTGCTGGCCGAGAAGATGCGGGCGCCGAGCGTCGAGCCGGGCCGCTACGACCTGGTGATCGACCCGTCCAACCTCTGGCTGACCATCCACGAGTCGATCGGCCACGCCACCGAGCTGGACCGCGCCCTCGGCTACGAGGCCGCCTACGCGGGCACCTCCTTCGCCACCTTCGACCGGCTCGGCTCGCTGAAGTACGGCTCCGAGCTGATGCACGTCACCGGCGACCGCACCACCGAGCACGGCCTGTCCACCGTCGGCTACGACGACGAGGGGGTGGCCGCGCAGTCCTGGGACCTCGTCAAGGACGGCGTGCTGGTCGGCTACCAGCTCGACCGCGCCATGGCGCGGCTCAAGGGCTTCGAGCGCTCCAACGGCTGCGCCTTCGCCGACTCCCCCGCGCACGTCCCGGTGCAGCGGATGGCCAACGTCTCGCTCCGGCCGGCCGAGGGCGGCCCGTCCACCGAGGGCCTGTTCGCCGGCGTCGAGAACGGCCTCTACATCGTCGGCGACCGCTCCTGGTCGATCGACCAGCAGCGGTACAACTTCCAGTTCACCGGGCAGCGCGCCTACGCCATCCGCAACGGCGAGCTCGCGGGCCAGGTCAAGGACTTCGCCTACCAGGCCACCACCACCGACTTCTGGGGCTCGATGGCGGCCGTCGGCGGCCCGCAGACCTATGTGCTGGGCGGCGCCTTCAACTGCGGCAAGGCGCAGCCCGGCCAGGTCGCCGCGGTCAGCCACGGGTGCCCCTCGGCGCTGTTCCGCAACGTCAACGTGCTCAACACCCAGCAGGAGGCGGGTCACTGATGACCGCGACGACGCAGCCCCACGAACTCGTCGAGCTGGCGCTCGGCCTCTCCCGCGCCGACGGCTGCGTGGTGATCGCCGACGAGGAGTCCACCGCCAACCTGCGGTGGGCCGGCAACGCGCTCACCACCAACGGCGTCACCCGGGGCCGCCGGCTCACCGTGATCGCCACGGTGGCCGGCCCGGAGGGCACCGCCTCCGGCGTGGTCTCCCGCGAGGCCGTCGGGCCGGACGACGTGGCCGACCTGGTCCGGGCCGCCGAGGAGGCCGCCCGCGCGGCCGGGCCGGCCGAGGACGCGCAGCCGCTGGTCACCGTCGCCGAGCAGCCGAACTCGCCGGACTTCACCCGGCCGCCGGCCGAGACCTCGATCGAGGTGTTCGCGGAGTTCGGGCCGGCCCTCGGCCGCGCCTTCGCCCGCGCCGCCGAGCAGGGCGAGCTGCTGTACGGCTTCGCCCGGCACGAGATGGTCACCAGCTACCTGGGCACCTCCACCGGTCTGCGGCTGCGCCACGACCAGCCGACCGGCACCTTCGAGCTGAACGCCAAGACCGCCGACCTGTCCGGCTCCGCCTGGGTCGGGGCCGCCACCCGGGACTTCTCGGACGTGGACGTCACCGCCCTGCACGCCGAGGCGACCCGGCGGCTCGGCTGGGGCGCGCGCCGGATCGACCTTCCGGCCGGCCGCTACGAGACGCTGCTGCCGCCGTCCGCCGTCGCCGACCTCATGGTGTACCTGAGCTGGTCGGCCGGCGGCCGGGACGCCTTCGAGGGCCGGACGGTCTTCTCGAAGAAGGGAGGAGGCACCCGGATCGGCGAGAAGCTGGCCGGGCTGCCGCTGACGCTGCGCTCCGACCCGCACGAGCCGGGTCTGGAGTCGGCGCCGTTCGTACTGGCGCACGCCAGCGAGGACGAGTCCTCGGTGTTCGACAACGGCCTGCCGCTGACCGCCACCGACTGGATCCGGGACGGCGAGCTGGCCGCCCTGGTCACCAGCCGCCACGCGGCCGCGCTGGGCGGGCTGCCGCTGCGCCCCGCGGTCGACAACCTCGTCCTGGAGACCTCCGACCAGGCGGCCGCGCCGACCCTGGAGGAGATGATCGCCCGCACCGGGCGCGGCCTGCTGCTCACCTGCCTCTGGTACATCCGCGAGGTGGACCCGGCGACGCTGCTGCTGACCGGTCTCACCCGGGACGGCGTCTACCTGGTGGAGAACGGCGAGGTGGTCGGGGCGGTCAACAACTTCCGCTTCAACGAGTCGCCGGTGGAGCTGCTCGGCCGGATCACCGAGGTCGGCCGCACCGAGCGCTGCCTGCCCCGCGAGTGGGGCGACTGGTTCACCCGGACGGCGATGCCGCCGGTCCGGGTTTCGGGATTCAACATGAGCTCGGTCAGCCAGGCCTCGTAGCCGGGGCCGGCCGACCGGAGGAGGATCGGCCTGATGGACGAGAAGCGCACGGTGAAGACCAGCAAGATGCTGTCGCGCATCCTGCGGCACGACCCCGGCCGCGTCGGGATCGCCCTGGACCCGGCCGGCTGGGTCCGGGTGGACGTGCTGCTCGGCGCACTGGCCGCCCGGGGCACCCGGCTGACCAGGGCCGAGCTGGACCACGTGGTGGCGACCAACAACAAGCGCCGCTTCGCCTACTCGCCGGACGGCCTCTCGATCCGGGCCAGCCAGGGGCACACGGTGGCGGTCGACCTCGGTCTGGCCGCCACCGAGCCCCCGCCGGTGCTGTTCCACGGCACGGCGGCCCGGAGCCTGCCGGCGATCCTCCGGGAGGGCCTGCGCCCGATGGCCCGGCAGGACGTCCACCTGTCGGCGGACACCGGGACGGCGACCCGGGTGGGCGCCCGGCACGGCCGGCCGGTGGTGCTCCTGGTGGACGCGGCCGCGATGGCGGCGGCGGGCCACGAGTTCCGGGTGAGCGCCAACGGGGTCTGGCTGACGGACGCGGTGCCGCCGGAGTACCTCGCGCAGGGCCAATAGGGCCGATAGGGCCGATAGGGCCATCTCCGCGGACCCGGTCTCGTTCCCGGCCCCCTCCCGGCGTACCGTGAGATGGCCGCGCGGCGAGGCGCGCGGACGCGCGGACGAGGGCGGTTTGGGACATGGGCAAGAGCGCCGACGGCGGGCGGGTCTACCGGATCACGGGGGCCCGCAGCAGCCTCAGCGAGGACGTCCGGGGGCGGCAGCGCCGGTACGTCGCCTCGATGCTGCTGCGCACGGTCTGCGTGCTGCTCGCGGTGGTGCTGTGGGACGTCCAGCGGTGGGTGGCGTTCGC
The DNA here is from genome assembly GCF_042799475.1 of Kitasatospora sp. NPDC057692. Lineage (NCBI taxonomy): Bacteria > Bacillati > Actinomycetota > Actinomycetes > Kitasatosporales > Streptomycetaceae > Kitasatospora > Kitasatospora sp. NPDC057692. The sequence goes on from NZ_JBHVIV010000069.1 coordinate 29,223, forward strand.
GGCACTGGCGGGCGGGGTGCTGCTGCCGTACTTCGCGGTGCTGCTCGCCAACGCGGGCCGGGAGCGGGCCCCGGGTCTGCCGTCCACCTTCGACGTGCCGCCGACCACTCCGCTGATGCTGGGCCCCGGCGGCGCCGGTGCCCGCGGTGCGGATGTGACGCAGGGTACTGACGGGGCCGGGCGTGTGCCCACCGATTCTTCACAGGACCGGAGCTGACCGTCCGTTTTGAGCCACTTTCCGCCCGTTGCCCAGGTGGAAAGCTCAAAAGAAGCTCAGATTAATCATGCAAGACCTCCCCATACCCGCCCCGGGCCGTGACATACTGCGTACGCGCTCCGCATCCCCCGTCGGAGCGACGGACCGACGCCGGGCGGCTCCCCCCGTGGCTGCCCGGCGTCGCCATGTGCGCACGACGGCCGGCGCGAAGGCCCGCGTGACAGACTGGCGGTGACGACTCCCGCCGACCGCCCGAGGACGACCGCCGATGCTGCTCCCCGACGCCCCCCAGCCGCAGACCCCGATCTGCTCCGCCAAGGGCTGCCGCGCGGACGCCGTCTGGGAACTGCTCTGGAACAACCCCAAGCTGCACACCCCGGACCGCCGCAAGACCTGGCTGGCCTGCGAGGAGCACCGCGAGCACCTCTCCCAGTTCCTGGGCGTGCGCGGCTTCCTCAAGGAGGTCCTGCCCTTCACCGGCGGGACCACCCCTTAGGGGCTCAGCCCCCGATGGCGGACATCGGGCGGACCGGCTGGTGGAACTCCGGGTCGTCGATGCCGGCGCCGGCCTTCTTGCCCCACATCGCGGCGCGCCACAGTGCGGCCAGTTCGGTGTCGTCCGCCCCCGAGCGCAGGGCGGTGCGCAGATCGGTCTCGCCGGTGGCGAAGAGGCAGTTGCGGACCTGGCCGTCGGCGGTGAGCCGGGTGCGGTCGCAGGCGCGGCAGAACGGGCGGGTCACCGAGGCGATCACGCCGACCCGGCCCGGGCCGCCGTCCACCACCCAGCGTTCGGCGGGGGCCGCGCCGCGGGCGGCGGAGGGCTCGGGGGTGAGGACGAACCGGGCGGACAGTCGCTCCAGGATCTCCTCGGCGGTGATCATCGAGGAGCGGTCCCAGCCGTGCTGGGCGTCCAGCGGCATCTGCTCGATGAACCGCAGCTCGTAGCCGCGCTCCAGGCACCAGGCGAGCAGGTCGGGCGCCTCGCGCTCGTTGACGCCCCGCATCAGCACCGCGTTGAGCTTGACCGGGACGAGCCCGGCGGCCTCGGCGGCGGCCAGGCCGGCCAGCACGTCGTGGTGGCGGCGGCGCCGGGTGAGGGTGTGGAAGGTGTCCTCGTCGAGGGTGTCGAGCGAGACGTTCACCCGGTCCAGGCCGGCCGTGCGCAGCGCCTCCGCGGTGCGGGCGAGGCCGATGCCGTTGGTGGTGAGCGAGAGCTCGGGCCGCGGGTCGAGGGCGGCGCAGGCCTCGACGATGCCGACCAGCCCGGGGCGCAGCAGCGGCTCGCCGCCGGTGAAGCGGACCTCCCGGACGCCGAGGTCGCGCACGGCGAGGGTCACCAGCCGGACGGTCTCCTCGTCGGTGAGCAGCTCGGGCTTGGCCAGCCACTGCAGGCCCTCCTCGGGCATGCAGTAGGTACAGCGCAGATTGCACCGGTCGGTGAGGGAGACCCGCAGGTCGACGGCGCGGCGGCCGAAGGAGTCGAGCAGCACGGCGGTCCCTTCCCGAGTGAGGCGCCGCCCGGGGCGGCCGGCCCGGCCACCGTCACGGCGGGGCCGGGCCAGCTTAGTCATCGTCCGCCGGTCAGTGGGCGCCCAGCCCGGTGAGTGAGCGGACCTCCAGCTCAGCGTACTTCGCCGGGTCGGCCTCGCGACGGGAGAGCACGGTGCCGATCCAGCCGGCCAGGAAGCCGACCGGGATGGAGACCAGGCCGGGGTTCTCCAGCGGGAACCAGTGGAAGTCGGAGTGCGGGAAGAGCGAGTTCTTCCCGCCGGAGACGACCGGGGAGAAGACCACCAGCAGCACCGAGGACACCAGGCCGGCGTAGACGGAGCTGACCGCGCCGGCGGTGGTGAAGCGCTTCCAGAACAGCGAGTACAGCAGGGTGGGCAGGTTCGCCGAGGCGGCAACCGCGAAGGCCAGGGCGACCAGCGCGGCGGTGTTGAGCTTGTCGGCGAACAGGCTGAGCGCGATCGCCACCGCGCCGATCCCGGCGGCGGCCCACTTGGCGACGTGCACCTCCTCGCGCTCGGAGACCTTGCCGCGCCGGATGACGTTGGCGTAGAGGTCGTGGGCGAAGGAGGCCGAGGAGGCCAGGGTGAGACCGGCGACGACGGCGAGGATCGTCGCGAAGGCGACCGCGGAGATCACCGCGAGCAGCACCGCCCCGCCGGTGGTGCCGGCGCCGCCGCCGAGTTCCTCGGCGAGCTGCGGGGCGGCGGTGTTCCCGGCCTTGTTGGCCGCGCTGATCGCCTTGGGGCCGACCAGTGCGGCGGCGCCGAAGCCGAGCGCGAGGGTCATCAGGTAGAAGCCGCCGATGATCCCGATCGCCCAGAGCACCGACTTCCGGGCCGCCTTGGCGGTGGGCACGGTGTAGAAGCGGACCAGGATGTGCGGCAGGCCCGCGGTGCCGAGCACCAGGGCGAGGCCGAGACTGAGGAAGTCGAGCTTGCTGGTGCCGGTGGCGCCGTACTTCAGGCCCGGTTCGAGGAAGGCGTTGGCCTTGCCGCTGGCGTCGGCGGCGGCGCCGAGCAGGCTGGACAGGTTGAAGTGGTACTTGGCCAGGACCAGCACGGTCATCAGCGCGGTGCCGGCGATCAGCAGCACCGCCTTGACGATCTGCACCCAGGTGGTGCCCTTCATCCCCCCTATGGCGACGTAGAGGACCATCAGCGCGCCGACCGCGACGATGGTCCACCGCTTGGCGGCGTCGCCGCTGACCCCGAGGAGCAGGGCGACCAGGCTGCCGGCGCCGACCATCTGGGCCAGCAGGTAGAAGATCGACACCACGATGGTGGAGATGCCCGCGGCGGTGCGCACCGGGCGCTGGCGCATCCGGAAGGCCAGCACGTCGGCCATGGTGTAGCGGCCGGAGTTGCGCAGCGGTTCGGCCACCAGCAGCAGTGCGACCAGCCAGGCGACCAGGAAGCCGATGGAGTACAGGAAGCCGTCGTAGCCGAACAGCGCGATGGCCCCGGCGATGCCGAGGAAGGAGGCGGCGGACATGTAGTCGCCGGAGATCGCGAGGCCGTTCTGGAAGCCGGAGAAGGCGCGGCCGCCGGCGTAGAAGTCGGCGGCGTCCTTGGTCTGCCGGCCGGCCCAGACGGTGATGCCGAGGGTGGCGAGCACGAAGAGCCCGAACAGGGTCATCGTGAGACCGCGGTGGTCGGTGGCGGAGCTGGCGAGCAGGTTCATTCGGCGGCCTCCCGGGGGGCGTGGACGACCGCTCCGCGCGCCTCGCGGATGGCGGCCGCGCTCGGGTCGATCCTCCGGTCGGCGTAACGCGCGTACCAGCCGGCGATGGCGAAGGTGGTGACGAACTGCAGCAGCCCGAGCAGGAGGGCCACGTTGACGTGCCCGACGACCTTGGTGGCCATCAGGGCGGGGGCGTAGCCGGACAGCAGCACGTAGAGCAGGTACCAGAGCACGAAACCGATGGTGACCGGGAACGCGAAGTTCCGGAACGAGCTGCGGAGGGTTCTGAACTCCGCGCTCTCCTCGATGAGTTGGGTTTCGCTGGGGGTGGTGGTGATCGGCGGCGATTCCACTCTGACTCCTCACTCCTTCGGCGTAGCGGTCGCATCAGTGGAAACGATCGGACGTGAGCGAAGTCACAATCCCGATGCGCGCCGCGCCATGCTAGGAGGGTCCCGGTTCACCCGGAAGGGTTTGACCGTGATCTGCCAAACCTTCACTCTTCCGCCGTAACCAACTGCTCGAAAACCACCCATCCGGGCAAGCCGAAGGGGTGGCCCGGCACACCGGACCACCCCTGGCGGCACGTCAACAGCGGTACGTCAGAAAGCGATCCGCACCTTCAGGGCCGAACGGTCGTCCATCGCCCGGTAGCCGTCCGGGACGCCGTCGAGGTCCACCGTGCGGTCGAAGACCAGGCCCGGCTCGATGGCGCCGGACAGGACGTCCGGCAGCAGCTCGGGGATGTAGGCGCGGGCCGGTGCGACGCCGCCGCCCAGCGAGACGTTCCGGCCGAACATCTGACCGATGTCGACGCCCGCGCTGCCGCCGTGCGGCACGCCCACGTAGCCGACGGCGCCGCCATCCCGGGCGATGGACACGGCGGTGCGCATCGACTCCTCGGTGCCGACCGCCTCCAGCACGGCGTGCGCGCCCTGCCCGCCGGTCAGCTCCCGGACCGCCTCGACCGCCGCCTCGCCGCGCTCGGCGACCACGTCGGTCGCGCCGAACCGGCGGGCCAGGTCGGTGCGGGCGGCGTGCCGGCCCAGCGCGATGATCCGCCCGGCGCCCAGCCGGTGCGCGGCCAGCACCCCGCACAGGCCCACCGCGCCGTCGCCGACCACCGCCACCGTGGCGCCCGGCCGCACCCGCGCCGAGACCGCCGCGTGGTGCCCGGTCGCCATCACGTCGGACAGTGCCAGCAGCCCCGGCAGCAGCTTCTCGTCACCCAGCGCCTCCTTGGGCAGCTTCACCAGGGTGCCGTCCGCGTACGGGACGCGCACCGCCTCGCCCTGCCCGCCGTCCGAGCCGACCTGCCCCCAGAAGCCCCCGTGCGGGCAGGAGGTCTGCAGGTCCTCGCGACAGAAGTCACACGTCCCGTCCGACCAGACGAACGGCGCCACCACCAGGTCGCCCGGCCGGAAGCCGCGCACCTCGGCCCCGGCCTCCTCCACCACGCCGAGGAACTCGTGGCCGATCCGCTGCCCGGCCACCCGCGAGGCGACGCCGCGGTACGCCCACAGGTCGCTGCCGCAGATGCAGGCGTTCACCACCCGCACCACCGCATCGGTGGGTTGCTGCACGACCGGGTCCGGAACCTCCTCGATCCGGATGTCCTGGGGACCGTGGATGACCGTGGCGCGCATGAGGGTTCGTCCTTCGCAGAGGTGCCCGCCGGGGTGCCGCGGGCGACCGGGAAACAATCGACCAGGTGTACGACGACTGCACCGTCCACTCTATTCCGGCCGGTCCCGGCCAACCTTCCGGACGACCCCGGCCCTCGGCGAAGGGCCGTCCGACGTCACCGGCGGGCCTTATCCTGTTGGACCATGTACGCCATCCAGCCCGAGACCCCCGGCGCGGCGCCGCGGACCGCTCCCGTCCCGGCCCAGCGCTCCGCCTCCCCCGACGGCGGCTTCGCGGTGGTGGACGTCGAGACCACCGGCCTCGGCCGCACGGACCGGGTGATCTCGGCGGGCGTCTACCGGCTGGACGAGGACGGCGACGTCGTCGACCACTGGTACACCCTGGTCAACCCGGAGCGCGATCCCGGCCCGGTCTGGATCCACGGCCTCACCGACGACGTGCTGGCCGGCGCGCCCACCTTCCCGCAGATCGCCGACGAGTTCGCCGAGCGGCTGCGCGGCCGGGTGATGGTCGCCCACAACGCGCTCTTCGACTGGAACATGATCTCCCGCGAGTTCTCCCGGGCCGGCCTGCACGCCCCGGTCGAGCAGCGGCTGTGCACCATGGTGCTGGCCCGCGACCTGCGGCTGCCGCTGCCCAACGGCAAGCTGTCCTCGCTGGCCGCGTACTTCGGCGTCCACCAGCGCCAGGCGCACAACGCGCTGGACGACGCCCGGGTGCTCGCCGAGGCGTTCCGCCCCAGCCTGGCGCTGGCCCGCTCGGGGGGCGTCCCGCTGCCGCTGCAGTCCTGCCTGGCGGTCACCGACCTCGGCGACGACGCGCCCGCCGCCGCCTCCCGCGCCTCCTGGACCGGCGCCGCGTACCGGCAGGCCAAGAAGCGCCCGCCGTGCCCGTACCCGAACCCCGGGCGCTGGCAGGACGGCAAGCCGCTGGTCCAGGGCATGCGGGTGGCGTTCACCGGCGACACCGCCACCGACCGCGAGCTGCTGGAGGACCGCGCCGTCGAGGCCGGCCTGCACATCGCCACCTCGGTGAGCCGGCTCACCAGCCTGCTGGTCACCAACGAGCCGGACAGCTGGAGCGGCAAGGCCCGCAAGGCCCGCGAGGTCGGCACCCCGGTGGTCGGCGAGGACGCCTTCCTCCAACTGCTGCGCGAGGTCGCCCCGCACCCCGGTGCGTGAGCCGGTTGTGAACAGGGCGTACCGTGCCCATGTGTACCGTTTCCTGCTCTCCCGGCGCTGGCTGATCACCCTGCTGATCGCCCTGCTGCTGATCCCCGCGACCATCCGGCTGGGGTTCTGGCAGCTGCACCGCCACGAGGCGCGGGTGGACCGCAACGAGCTGATCGCCCAGGCCCTCACCGCCGGGCCCGTGCCGTTCGACACCCTGTCGACCGCCCCCGGGTTCGCCGTGCCCAAGGACCTCACCTGGCGCCCCGTGACGGCCACCGGACAGTACGACCCGGCGCACGAGTTCGTGGTCCGCAAGCGGACCGACTCCAGCGGCGACAAGATCGGCTACTTCGTGGTCACCCCGCTGGTGCTCGCCGACGGCGGGGGAACCGTCCTGGTCAACCGCGGCTGGGTGCCCTCCGCCTCCTCCGCCGCCGAATACCCGACCGTCCCGGCCGCACCGGCCGGCCAGGTCACCCTGACCGGCCGGCTGCGCGCCGACGAGGCCGCCTCCGGCAGCGTCAAGGACCGGGCGGGCCTGCCGGACCGGCAGTTCACCCTGATCAGCAGCACCCAGCAGGCCAAGGAGAGCGGGGCCGCCCTGCTCGGCGGCTACCTGGAGCTCACCGCCACCGAGCCGGCCGCCCCGGCCGACCAGCCCGAGCTGCTGCCCGAGCCCAACCACTCCGACATCGGCCCGCACATGGCGTACGCGATCCAGTGGTGGCTGTTCACCGCGATGATCCCGGTCGGGTTCGCGGTGATGGCGCGCCGGGAGGCCAAGGACCGCCGCAAGGAGGCCGCCGAGGCCGAGGGCCCGGCCGTCGCCGTCCCCGCCTGAGCCCGCCCCCGGCCGAGCCCGCCCCCGGCCGGGCGCCCGCGGCGCGGGAACCGTCAGAGCACGTCGTCCAGCTCGCGCAGCAGCCGGGCCTTGGCCCGGGCTCCGACCACCGACTTCACCGGCTCGCCGCCGCGGAACACCATCAGCGTCGGCATCGACAGCACCCCGTACGCCGCCTGGGTCTGCGGGTTGTGGTCGACGTCCAGGCTGACCACGGTCAGCCGGTGCGCCTCCTCCCGGGCGATCTCCGCCAGCACCGGCACCATCTGGCGGCACGGCGGGCACCAGTCCGCCGTGAAGTCCACCAGCACCGGCCCCTCGGCCGCCAGCACCTCGGCGGCGAAGGTCTCGTCCGTCACCGCCGCCACCCCTGTGATCTGCACCATGGCCTATCTCGTCTCCCAGTCGTCCCGGTCGGGGGCCGCCGGTGCGGCCCACTCGCACTGCGGCGGCTCCGCGGCGGCCCCCGCGGCGAGCGCGTCGCGCTCCCGCTCGGCCCGGGCGTACTGCTCGGACACCCGGGTACGGACCTCCTGGAGCCTGGCGATGCACTCGTCCAGCTCGGACAGCTTCTTCCGGTAGACCTCCAGCGAGGCCGGGCAGGAGTCGCCGTGCGGGTGGCCCGCCTGCAGGCACTCGACGAACGGCCTGGTGTCCTCCAGGCCGAACCCGAAGTCCTGCAGGGTGCGGATCTGCCGCAGCAGCCGCACGTCCTCCTCGCCGTACGCGCGGTAGCCGTTGCCGGCTCGCCGGGCGGGGAGCAGCCCGAGCTGCTCGTAGTACCGCAGTGCCCGGGTGGTCGTCCCCGCCCGCTTCGCCAGTTCACCGATCCGCATGTCCGGACCCTGCCCTTCCGGCCGCTGTTCGAACGCCGCCGGGAACGACGGTAGACCTTGACGCGGGCGTCAAGGCCAGCGCCGGAACCGGCCTCCGGGCGGGCCGCCGGTGCCGGGTGCCGTCAGCACCGGGTGCTGCCGGTGCCGGGTGCCGTCAGTGCTGGGTGTTGTAGAAGCCGATCAGCACCGCGCCCCACCACGCGGTCTGCGAGACCAGCGCGGACGCCGCGCCCCGGACCAGCAGCCGGGTCGGCGGCCGGCCTTCCCCGTACTCCGTGAGCCGGCGGTGCAGGGTACCGGCGTACACGCCGTTCAGGGCGATCACCAGGACCAGGAACAGTTTGAGCTGCGTCAGTCCGGCGTCCAGGTGCGGCTCCAGCAGCACGCCGGTGAGCGTCAGCCCGAGCAGCCCGCCCCAGACCGGCACGTGCAGCGGGGCGGTGAAGTCCACCACCTCGCGCAGCGGACGGCGGCCCAGCGCCCAGAGCAGTCCGTAGTAGTCGATCGCTAGCACCGCGCCGAACCCCACCACCAGCGCGGCCAGGTGGCCGAAGAGCGCCACGGTGTGCAGGGCCGGACCGGCGTGCAGGTGCCCGGCGGTCCAGGCACTGGCCGCCCAGAGCAGGCAGACGGCGGCCGCGGCTCCGGCGACGCGCAGTCTGCGGCGCGCGTCGTCCGGCGCGTCCGCGGCTCCCCCCGGGGCCGGGACGGTCGGGTGGTACTCGGGCATGACGGCTCCGGGGTCGAGGGGAGGGTGGCGCAAAAGCAAGGGTAGGTTTCCCTAACTTTCGTAGCACCGTCAACTTTCGGCCAGTCATCGTTATGATTCGGCCACGGAGCGTCCGGTCGCCACCACCGCGCCCCGTTACCCGCGGCCCGGGCCGACCCGGCAGGATGGCTCCATGGATCTTGGACTTCAGAACAAGGTGTACCTGGTCACCGGCGCGACCCGGGGCCTGGGCCTGGCCACCGCCCGCGAACTCGCCGCCGACGGCGCCCGGGTGCTGGTCAGCGGCCGGCGCCAGGAGAGCGTCGACGCGGCCGTCGCCGAGCTCGCCGCCCTCGGCGGCGGACCGCGGGCGGTGCACGGGCTGGCCGCCGACAACGCCGATCCGGCGACCGCCGAGCGGCTGGTCGCGGCGGCCGTCGAGCGCTTCGGCCGACTGGACGGCGTGCTGATCAGCGTCGGCGGCCCGCAGGCCGGCCCCGTCGCCACCGCCCCCGAGGAGGCCTGGCGGGACGCCTTCGACTCGGTCTTCCTCGGCGCCCTGCGGATCGCCCGCGCCGCCGCGGCGTCGCTCGGTGAGGGCGGCGTGATCGGCTTCGTGCTCTCCGGCTCCGTCCGCCAGCCCATCGCGGGCCTCGGCATCTCCAACGGCCTGCGCCCGGGCCTCGCGATGGCCGCCAAGTCGCTCGCCGACGAACTCGGCCCGCGCGGCATCCGGGTGGTCGGGCTGCTGCCGGCCCGGATCGACACCGACCGGGTGCGCGAACTCGACGCCCTCGGCGGCGACGCCGAGGCCGCCCGGGCCCGGCACAGCGCCGACATCCCGCTCGGCCGCTACGGCACCCCCGAGGAGTTCGGCAAGGTCGCCGCCTTCCTGCTCTCCCCCGCCGCCTCCTACCTCACCGGGGTCATGATCCCCGTCGACGGCGGCGCGCTGCGCGGGCTCTGAGCGCCACCGGGCGGCGTCGGGCGTCGGGGGTCGGAAATCAGACGTCAGACGTCAGACCACGCGCGGCTGCCTGCCGCGGCGGCGGCGCCGCCCGGTGACCTCCGGCCGGGCCGCGACCACCCGGATCCGCAGCTCGGCCGGCAGATCCGGCAGGCCCAGGCTGGTCCGCGCCCCGGCGCGCGGGCCCGTCTCGAAGTGCTCGGCGAGCGCCGCCGGGTCACCGCCCGGGGTCATCCGGACGGCCGCCCGCAACCCCGGGTGCCGCGCCCCGCGGACCAGTCGGACGCCGACCCGTTCGACCTCCGGCAGCGCGACCGCGCCGGTCTCCACCGCCTCCTCCAGCGCCCTGGTGCGCAGCCGCAGCCGCAGACCCGGCGCGCCCGGCGTCGGCAGCACGACGGTGGTCGGACCGCTGCGGCGCAACTGGGCCACCAGCCACCACGCGGTGCCCGCGACCGCCACGACCAGCCCGGCGATCACCACCGGCCACCACCAGGACTCACCCGCCCAGCGGGCGCGCGAGCGCGCGCTCAGCACCGGCTGGTCGGGCGAGGTGAGCGGCCACCAGGAGGGCGGGTCGACACCCAGGCGCCCGTAGAGGTCGAGCCCGCCGGCCAGCACCAGCACCCCGGCCGCCAGCAGCACCAGCCCGACCACCCCGAGCAGCAGCCGGTTGACCGTGCCCCGGCTCACTCGCCGCCTCCGCCCGCCGCGCCCTTGGTGTCCTGCCCGGCCGCCTGCCCGGCCGCCTGCTCGATGTCCTGCCCGGCGTCCTCGACCGGCTTCGCGCGGCGGCGGCGGCCCGCCGTCCGCACGTCCAGGCGCAGCGGCCGGGCCAGCGTGACCGCCGCGAGTTCCTCGCGCAGCCGACGCTGCACCGAGGCCGGGTCGGCCGGGCCGACGAGTGCGATCCGCACCCGGCGCCGGTTGACCCGCACCCGCAGGTGCTCGACACCCGGCAGCCCGGCGGCCCGGTCGGCCAGCAGGGCGGCCACTCCGGAGCGGTCGATGGCCGCCGCGGTGCTCCCGTGCGGGCGCAGCGGCAGCCAGCGGCCGAGTCCGGGCGCGAGCGCCAGCCAGAGCAGCCAGCCCCCGATCAGCACCCCCGCGCCGGCGCCGATCAGCACCGCCGGGTCGTCCAGGTGCCGGGTGGCCAACTCGTCCGCCAGGTCCGCCCGCCACTGCCGCGCCGAGTGCCCCGTCCGCACCGCGATCACGTCGTACAGCAGCGTCCCGGCCGCCACCAGCAGCACCGTCGCCACCACGGCCGCCGCCGCGGTACGCGGCACCCGAGGCCGCCGCACCTTCACCGGAGCGGCCTCCGCCCCCTGCTCCACCTCCACCCGCCCCCTCACCGGGCCCCCTCCACGACCAGCCACCCGGCCGTCGCGGCCACCGCCATACGCAACGCCCGCCCCCGCACACGTGCCCCCGTGAGCCGCCCGACCACGCCCGCGTTCACCGGGCGCCCGCCACGACCGGCGGCGGGGCGGTCATCGGGGAGTCTCCGGGACCAGGTGTTCGACGACCACGACGACCTCGGCCACCCGGGTGCCGGTCAGGGCGCGGGTGTCGCGGGAGACGCGGTCGCGGACGGTGCGGGCGAGGGCGGCGAGGTCGGCCGGGAAGGGGAGGTCGACGGAGACGCGGACGGTGACGGGGGCGCTCGGCGTGGCGGGGCCGGTGACCGAGACCTTCGGCGGGCCGCCCCGAGCCGCGCGCTCGCGCCAGGCGTCGGCGAGCGCCTCGCGGGCGGCGCGGGCGGCGATCCTGGCGTAGACGCGGTCGGCTATCCGCAGCCGGCCGCGGGCGCCGGGCTCCCGGTGGGCGGGTACCGGGACGAGGCCCGCCATCAGCGGCGCCGGTCGCGGTTGCGCAGTAGGTCGCCGAGCTCGCCGGGGTCGATGTCGCCCTCCAGCAGGCGGCCGACCACGAATCCGGCCGCCCCGAGCACGGCCACCAGCAGGAACGCCGCGAAGCCGCCGAAGTATCCGGCGAAGCCGAGCGCCATTCCCACCACCAGGCCGACGATGGCCAGGTTCATCCGTTCCACCTCGTCTTCCGCCACCAACCACGTCAGGGGGCTACTTCAGCTTGGGCCGCTGTCCGGAGGAGGGCGCCTCCTCTTCCTCCTCCTCGACGTCGGGCTCGTCGGGCAGGTGGACGTCGTTGACGGCGATGTTGACCTCGACGACTTCCAGCCCGGTCATCCGCTCGACCGCGTCGATGATGTTCTCCCGCACCTGGCGGGCGAGTTCGGGGATGACGACGCCGTACTCGACGACCAGCGCGATGTCGATGGCGGTCTGCTTCTCCCCCACCTCGGCCTTGATGCCGCGCCCGACACTGCTGCGCCCGCCGGGAACCCGGTCCCGCATCGCGCCGAAGGTCCGGGCCAGGCCGGAGCCGAGCGCGTGGATGCCGCTGACCTCGCGCGCGGCCATCCCGGCGATCTTCTCGACCACGCCGACGGCCAGCGCGGTGCGGCCGCGCTCGCCGATCGCGGCGTGGGCGGCCCCCGAGCTCGCCGGCGAGGCGGCGGCGGGCGCGTGGGTACCGTGCGGGGCGTTCTTGTGCAGGGTGGCGGGCGTCGGAGTATCAGGCATGGCTCATCTCCCGTCGTGCGGCTCCAGCTATATCGCAAATCGCTCCAACTCTGGCATTTCGCCACGAATCCCGCCCCCGGAGCAGTCGGAAGGCCCGAACGCCGGAAGGCCCGGCCCGGTGGGTGCGTCCCACGGGGCCGGGCCTTCCGGCGCGGTTGCGGCCGGTCAGTCGCCGATGCCGGCGAGGTCGCGCAGCCGGCGGGCCTGCGCCGCCCGTTCGGCCGAGCGCTGCTCGTCGTAGCCGCGGTCGGCCGCGCCCTGGAGCAGGGCCTTGGTCTCGATGACCGCGTTGCGCGGGGCGGCGAGCAGGGCGGCGGCGAGGTCGCGGGCGGCGGCGTCCAGTTCGGCGGCCGGGACGGCGAGGTTGGCCAGGCCGATCGCGGTGGCCTCCGCCGCGCCGACCCAGCGGCCGGTGGCGCAGATCTCCAGCGCCCGGGCGTAGCCGACGAGCTCGGTCAGCGGCTTGGTGCCGGCGAGGTCGGGAACGAGGCCCAGCGAGGTCTCCTTCATGGAGAACTGGACGTCCTCGGCGACCACCCGCAGGTCGCAGCCGAGGGCGAGCTGGAAGCCGGCGCCGACGGCGTGGCCCTGGACGGCCGCGACGGTGACCAGGTCGGGGCGGCGCCACCAGGTGAAGGCCTCCTGGTAGCCGGCGATGGTCTCGTCGAGCTCCTTGTCCCCGGCGGCGGCGAGCTGGAGGAAGCTCGGTTCGCCGGGGATTCCCTCGGGGCTGAACATCGCGCGGTCGAGGCCGGCGGAGAAGGAGACGCCCTCGGCGCGGAGCAGGACCACCCGGACGGTCCCGGGCAGCTCGCGGCCGACGGCGGTGAGGGCGCGCCACAGGGCGGGCGACTGGGCGTTGCGCCGCTTGGGCTGACAGAGGGTGACGACGGCGAGTTCACCGTCGATCTCCAGGCGGACGCCGTCCCGCTCCCGGTGCGGGCTCTGCGGATCGGTGGCGGGAGCGGTCATGCGGGGACCTCCGGTGGCGAGGGTGCTTGGCTACCGGAGAGTAACAAAACTGGCGGCGCGACGGCAGGGGGCGGTCGACGGGCGGCTCCCGACGACGGGCGGCCCGGCCGGCGCGCGGCCGTGGGATGACGATCGGCGGCCGGTTCGCCCCGGCCGGGGGCGGACGATCAACGGTCGTCTCCCCCGCCTGCGCCCTGCCGCCGAGTCATTCGTCCGATGAATTGACGAAGCGTCAGGAACCAGCTCCAGCAGGAGCTTTGTTCTTGCCCCGCGTGGCACCGCCGCGGCCCCGGAGAATCACCCCGGACTCGCTCAGCATGCGGTGCACGAAGCCGTACGAGCGACCGGTCTCCTCCGCGAGGGCGCGAATGCTCGCCCCGGAGTCGTACTTCCTCTTGAGATCGGCCGCGAGCTTCTCACGCGCGGCACCGGTCACCCGGCTGCCCTTTTTCAGAGTCTCGGCCACCCGTGCCTCCTCGTAGCGTTGCTCGGTCAGATTCCCATGATCACCCATCCACCGCGTCCTGGCCACCCATTCGACAAGGTCCATGTCCGCAACAGGCGGTCCTGCGGTGGTGATCCGAGCGCACAAGGGCGCTCACGCTGAGTGCACGCCCCCGGGGGCGTACCGCCGTTCGATGCGAAAGGGCTGATCAGCAGCGTGGTCCCGATCACGATCGAGTGGCGGTCCAACGGAAGCTCCTCAAACGGAATGCAGGACCCCTTCATTCCCGGACACGCCGAAAGGACTAGTTTTTCTGGCCCAAAAAGGGGAGGAAACGTCGACACCCGACCGGGTGCGAACACGAAGGCCCGGTCGTCCGTACGGACGACCGGGCCCCGGGCGAGCGTGATCAGGCCAGCGTGACCAGGTCGGCGTAGGCCGGGCTCCAGAGGTCCTCCACGCCGTCCGGCAGCAGGATGATCCGCTCCGGCTGGAGCGCGTCGACCGCGCCCTCGTCGTGGGTGACCAGCACGACCGCGCCGGAGAACTCGCGCAGCGCGCCGAGGATCTCCTCCCGGCTGGCCGGGTCCAGGTTGTTGGTCGGCTCGTCCAGCAGCAGCACGTTGGCGCTGGAGACCACCAGGGTGGCCAGCGCGAGCCGGGTCTTCTCGCCGCCGGAGAGCACGCCGGCCGGCTTGTCCACGTCGTCCCCGGAGAACAGGAAGGAACCGAGGATCTTGCGGACCGCGACCAGGTCCATGTCCGGCGCCGCCGAGCGCATGTTCTCCAGGACGGTGCGCTCCGCGTCCAGCGTCTCGTGCTCCTGGGCGTAGTAGCCGATCTTCAGGCCGTGGCCCGGCACGACCTCACCGGTGTCCGGCTGCTCGACCCCGGCCAGCATCCGCAGCAGGGTGGTCTTGCCGGCGCCGTTGAGGCCCAGGATGACGACCCGCGAACCCCGGTCGATGGCCAGGCCGACGTCGGTGAAGATCTCCAGCGAGCCGTAGGACTTGGAGAGCCCGCTGGCCGTCAGCGGGGTCTTGCCGCACGGGGCCGGGTCCGGGAACCGCAGCTTGGCGACCCTGTCGTTGGCGCGGACCGTCTCCAGCCCGGACAGCAGCTTCTCGGCGCGGCGGGCCATGTTCTGCGCGGCCACCGTCTTGGTCGCCTTGGCGCGCATCTTGTCCGCCTGCGCGTTCAGCGTGGCGGCCTTCTTCTCGGCGTTGGCCCGCTCGCGCTTGCGGCGCTTCTCGTCGTCCTCGCGCTGCTGCTGGTACTGCTTCCAGCCCATGTTGTAGACGTCGATCGCGGAGCGGTTGGCGTCCAGGTAGAAGACCTTGTTGACGACCGTCTCGACCAGGTCGACGTCGTGCGAGATGACGATGAAGCCGCCCTTGTAGGTCTTCAGGAAGTCCCGCAGCCAGGCGATCGAGTCGGCGTCGAGGTGGTTGGTCGGCTCGTCGAGCAGCAGCACGTCGGAGTCGGAGAACAGGATCCGGGCCAGCTCGACGCGGCGGCGCTGACCACCGGACAGGGTGTGCAGCTGCTGGTCGAGGATGCGGTCCGGCAGACCCAGCGCGGCGGCGATGGTGGCGGCCTCGGCCTCGGCGGCGTACCCGCCCTTGGTGAGGAACTCGGTCTCCAGGCGCGCGTACTTCTTCATCGCGTTGTCGCGGGTGGCGCCCTTGCCGTTCGCCATCCGCTCCTCGTTCTCGCGCATCTTGCGCAGCACGCTGTCCAGCCCGCGGGCGGAGAGGATGCGGTCCTTGGCGAGGACGTCGAGGTCGCCGGTGCGCGGGTCCTGCGGCAGGTAGCCGACCTCACCGGAGCGGGTCACCGTGCCCGCCGCCGGGATGCCCTCGCCGGCCAGCACCTTGGTGAGCGTGGTCTTGCCCGCGCCGTTGCGCCCGACCAGACCGATCCGGTCGCCGGGGGCGACCTTGAAGCTCGCGGACTCGATCAGGATCCGGGCACCGGCACGCAGTTCGAGACCGTTGGCGGAAATCATGGCTGGGGACTACTCCTGGGACGTGGGCGGGCGACCGGACGGGGTTCGGGCCGGGAGGCGGGAAAGGGCGTCGTCGACGGGGACCGGCGGACCGCACGGGGCGGCGCCGCTCGCCTGTCAGTGCCCGGAGAGAACAGCCATGACGGCAAGTCTACCGGGCCGCGCGGGCGACCCCGGAGAATCACCCGCCCGGAGCACTACGGCTGCCGCGCGCCGTCCTCGCCGCAACCGCCGGCCGGGCGGACCGCGGCGAACGGCTCGGCCGGGCTGCCGCAGGCCGCCTCGGGCGCCGCCGCCCAGGTGTCGAAGACCCGCGGGGCGACGATCGGCCCGTCCGAGATCAGCACCCGGCGCCCGTCCAGCGCCTTCATCACGACACCGGGCCCGGCGTTCAGCTGCCACCCGCTGCTGTCCATCCGGTAGCCGGAGATCCCGCCGGAGACCGGCTGCCCGCTGCTGTTGGCGCAGCTGCGCGGCACCAGCACCGCGTGGTCGGTGGCCACCGTGCGCACCGGGTCGTAGACGCAGCTGCCCGGCGGCTTGGAGTTGTAGCGCAGGTCGCCGTCGGCGTCGCGGAACCCCATCGTCAGCTCGGGTGTGACCACCGCCACCCAGGGCGCGGACTGTCCGACGGTGCGCAGCGAGGCCGCGGCCCGCTCGGTGGCCAGCTGCTTGCGCTGCTCCTCGGTGCGCTTGTCGGCACCCGGCTCGCCCGCGCCGCGCAGCCAGTCGGCCAGGCCGGGCACCGCGCGGTGCCAGCGCACCTGCTGGTCGCCGGGCCGCACCGAGGTGACCAGGCCGTCGTCCCACACCACCACGGCGTTCTCCCCCGCCATCGCCAGGTAGAGCGCCGTGGCGCCCTCCCGCTGGTAGGACCAGGCGTGCTCGCCGGTGGCCCGGTGGTACGCCTCCAGGCCCGGCCCCACCCGCAGGTCCAGGGCGGCGGCGTCCAGTGAGGCGGTGGGATCCGCGCTCGCGTCCGCGGTGCCCTTCGCGGCCACCCGGTCGCCGAACGGGACCGGCTTGTTGGCGTGCGCGGCGGCGCCCGCCACAAGGACCAGCAGCACCGCCAGGGCAGGGAGGATCGATCGGGGGCTGAGGGCGCGCGACTTCCAGGACACGGGCGGAGCGTACCTTTCGGCACCCGCGCGAGTCAGCCGGACTTTCCCGTACGGCTGAACGGCCGAACCCCGCCGGCCGGTTCCCGGAGCCCCGCGCGGGCCCGCCCGGCGACCTGCGCCGTCGGGCACCGGAACGGCCTCGCGGGCTCCGGGACGGGGCTCGGCGGTAGGGCGCCCGGGGCCTTGAGGACCGTTACCGAGGTGATACACGGCACACGCGGACGGCGTTCGAATATCGCCCACTTTCGGGTGACATTCGGCTTTCCTCGCCCGGTCGGCCCTACTGTCGGCAAGGGTGTCGCCACGCTGCGTGGCCCTCCCCGCTCCGCCCAGCCCTGCTCCGCCCTGCCCGTGGCACCGTCCGGGGGCGCCGTCCGAGGAGACCCCATGCGATTCGGCCGTCTGGCGCTGGCCGCCGCCACCCTGCTGCTGCTCACCACCGCCAGCGTGCCCGCCGGGACACCGCTGGGCCAGACCGAACGGCACTCGCTGTCCTCCGACGCCATCGCGCCGCGCGGCCCCGCCCCCCACCCGCCGGTCCAGCGCCCGGCGCACGAGCCGCCGTTCGGCGCCTTCGTCGGCTCCTGGGACAACTACATCCCGCAGATCGGCCGGTACGCCCAGTGGCTGGGCAACGCCAACCTCCAGGTCGGCCACACGTATCTGGCGGGCAACGGCTGGGCGGACATCGAGGGCGAGCCGATGGTGCTCGCCATGTGGTCGCAGTGGCGGCTGGCCGACCCGGCCCGGATGCTCGTGCTCGGCGTGCCGATGCTGGTGCCGAGCGAGGCGAACGTGCCGGACGGCGAGGTGGCCCGGCTGCTCGGCCAGGGCGCCCGCGGCGACTTCGACCGGCACTTCCTCCGGCTGGCCCGCCGGCTGGTCGCGCTCGGCGGCGCGGACACCGTGCTCACCCTCGGCTGGGAGATGAACGGCGTCACCTACACCCACCGCTGCAAGCCCGACCCGGCCGCCTGGAAGACCTACTGGCGGCGGATCGTCACGGTGATGCGCTCGGTGCCAGGGCAGCGGTTCCGCTTCGACTTCGCGCCCAACCGGGGCCTCGACGCGATCCCGTGGACCAAGTGCTACCCGGGCGACGACGTGGTCGACATCATCGGCATGGACAACTACGACCAGCCGGCCGGCGGCACCTTCGACGACTACGTGCGCGAGCCGTACGGGCTGCAGGACCAGGTCGAGTTCGCGGCCAAGCGCGGCAAGCAGGTCTCGTACCCGGAGTGGGGGCTGTTCCGCAACGGCGACAACCCGGAGTTCGTGCAGCGGATGGTGGAGTGGATCCGCACCCACGACACCGCGTACCAGACCGTCACCGACTACTGTCCGCACGGCTTCTGGCAGTGCGACCGCAACCCGCGCTCCAGCAGCCGGTTCCGGCAGCTGATGACCGGCTCCCCGGGGGCCCCGGAGCCGGCCGTGCCGACGCCGCCCGCCGGGTCGGCACCGCCGGCCGCTCCGGCGCCGTCGGCCGCTCCGAGCGCCGCTCCGAGCGCCGTGCCGACGGCGCCGCCGGTACCCGGCCTCCCGGGCGGGCCGGCGGTCCCCGCACCGCCGGCCCCGCCCACGGCCCCGACCGCCCCCGTCCCGCCGACCGCTCCGGCGCCGCCCGCCGGACCGCGGTAGGCGGGCGGGTCAGCTGCGGCGGCGGGCGGCGAGCGCCTCCTTGAGCCTCGGCGCGCGGGTGTCGAGCAGGCGCACCGCCGCCCCCCGGGCGCGCACCGCACCGCTCCGGGCGGCCGCCGCCGGGGCCGCCCCGCGCGGGCCGAACAGCAGCCGCTGGTTGGGCAGCCGGTCCGGGCGCCAGCGCTGCTTGTACGGCTCCTGGCCGCGCAGCAGGCTTATCACCGGGATCCCGGCGCCCAGCGTCTCGTCCAGCGCGGCGCCGAACAGCAGGCCCGCGATGTCCAGCCGCTCCCGCAGCGCCGGGTGCGCGCCGTACAGGTAGAGGCCGCTGAAGGAGGGGCAGAGCAGCACCAGGTCGACCGCCACCAGCTCGCCGTCCAGCCAGAACTGGTGGACGGCCGCGCGGCCGGTGGCGACCAGCCCCGTGGTGGACTCGGCGAGGTGCCGGGCGAACCGCTCGCTGCGGTGCTCGGGGGTGACGCCGCGGTCCTGCCACTGCAGGAAGTGCAGCCGCAGCAGCCCGTCCAGCGCCTGCGGCACCTCCTCGGGGCGGGTCGCCCGCACCTCCACGCCCGACTCGGCGATCTTGCGCAGCTTGACCCGGCTGCGCTGGGCGGTCTTGCCGGGCACCCGCTTGAGCAGCTCGTCCATCGGGGCGGCCGGCAGGTACTGGCAGAGCGAGTCGGTGAACCGGCGGCGCCGGCCGCGCCACTGCTCGAAGACCCGCTGGACGGCGGCCTCCGGGCGGACCTCGCGCAGCTCCAGGCTGTGCCAGGGGCGGGTGAGCGGGAGGGCGCCGGCGAACTCGGCGGCGGCGCGGTCGGCGCAGTCGTCGTCGAGCAGGACGTCGGTGAAGTCGATCAGTCCGGCGCCGAGGCCGGTCAGGCCGCCGAGCGGGCCGCGGCGCCGGCGGAACGCGCCCGCGCCGACCAGTCGGCCCTCGCGGCGCACGAGCACCACCAGCAGGGCGCCGGGGGTGCCGTACTGGCGCCACCAGGAGCGCTGCCAGACGGCGGACTGGAAGAAGGTGGCCGTCCGGCAGCGGGCGACCAGGTCGTCCCACTCCTCGGCCAGGGTGTCGAGGGCGTCGTCCTCCCGGCGCAGCTCGGTGGTCCAGCGGGGGGCGCGGGCCTGGGCGGGGAGGCCGGCCGTGGGGGTGACGGCCTCGGTGCTCATCGTCCGCTCCCGGCGGCCGCCCCGGCCCCGACGGGCTCGCACTCGGCGGGCTCCGGGGCGAGCGGCTCCGGCGCGAGCGGCTCCGGCGCGAGCGGCTCCGGGGCGAGGGGCTCGGGCGCGAGTGGCAC